>JAYELQ010000096.1:0-12607 GCA_034717655.1 Campylobacterota bacterium | reverse complement strand
CTATATTATGATAGTTTAATAGCTCTAATATACATAAAGTTGATTCTATAGTAGATAAACAATATGAGTTAGGTTGTGTTTTTATTTTAAATGCTGAAGATTTTCTATGTTCAAAACTAACTCGTGGGATATTATGAAGGTTTTTACTAACCCTTAACATCTTTTTAGAACAAGCCCAAGTTGAATCTATAATAAATATAACATTTGTTTTATCACCTTCTTGAATAGTTTGATTATTTAATTTAATTGTATCAACTCCAGGGTATAAAATAAAGCAATTATTAGAATGGTTATTTATAATATCATTTATCTCTTTATGCTCTGAAAAATCAATACCTATGTATATATTAGAATTTACAAGTGATATATTTGTAAAATGTCCTGTTCCATTTTTTGTTTTTTTAAATTCTCGTGGATGCATAAGTATAACAAATTTTGTTTTTGTTTCTATTTTATTTACATACTTACACATACAACTACTAAATGGTCTATAACATTTATAACATTTATCTCTTGTTTGGTGGTCTATTTCTAATTTACTTATCATATCTACTAGCCTTTACTTTAAAGAACTAATTCATAAAACATCTTAAATGCTATAAGATATAATAAAATAGCTATTATCTTTTTTATTTGTTGTGAATTTAATTTAAAATGCATAATCTTATTACCTATAAATCCACCTAAAATAGCTGCAATAGCTGTAATAAAAAGTAATATATAATCAATATCTACAAAACTACTATAAGATAAAAATGCACTAAAAGTTGAAAAAGGAACCATAAAACTAACTGCTATAGCCATCTTTTTTGCATCAAATCCCAATAGTATCATAAGTGGCATAACTAAAGAACCACCCCCAACACCAAGTATTCCAGATATAAATCCTACGAAAAATCCTATAAGATATAATATCCAAGTTTTATTAAAATCAATCTTTGATTCTTTTTTAGATATCAGCATCATAGTTGCACTAAAAAATAAAAATATAACAAATCCATATTTTACATAAATAGTATCTATAAAATTACTACTATATGCACCAATTGGAGCAGTAACCAAAGATGTTACTACTAAAGGTAAAGCAAACTTTATATCTAAAACACCCCTTTTATAGTTCATATAAGAAGCTGTAATAGTAGTAGATGTATTTATAAAAAGTGCTGTAGCTTTTGCTAATAAAAATTGTAAACCTAAAAAATCAAATATAGGCACTAATGCTACTGCACTACCAACTCCACCCATAGCAAAAAAACTAGATAAAAATAGTGTAATGGTAAAAAACTCTATATATTCTATATAACTCATAAAAGGCTATCTGCTTATTGATGATTTATTTTGATAGTCTAAATTACTATTAAATTTTATTTTCATTATTTACTTTCTTCTAAAAATTCTTGATAAATATCTTCTAACTTTTCAAAATCTTTATCATTTGTTATTATAATTAGATTATAATATTTTGCTGTTATAAAATGCAAAAAATCAATAGCTTCACATTTACCCTTTAGCTTTATTCCTTTACTGTGACAATATCTTGAAAATAATATGGCTTCTTCATATATATTAGGTATGATATTTAATTGTTCAAATAACTCTAGTTTTTCTTTATTATCTTTATATATTTTTTTATTCTTAAAATGTATTGTTCTTAAACTCTCTAATACAATTAATCTATTTACATACATTAAATTTTCTTCTTCTTGAGCAATCTCAACAAGTTGTTTAATTGCTTCTTCTTTTTTATTAAAAAAGTCTATAACAATATTCGTATCAATAAAATATTTCATTAAACTTTCTCATTAATATTTTTAGCAAAATCTAAAAGCATCTTTTTTGCTTTATTTTGCTTTTCCATATTTGGATTCTCTATTTTCTCTTTATTTAAATCAACTCCAAAGAACTCATTAACAATATCACTTAAAAAGTAGTTATCTATATTTTTTATTTTCTTTGTTTTTACAAATTTATCTTCTTGATATAACTCATAAGCTTCACCATCTTTAAGCCCTGCTAATACAAGTGGGGAATGTGTTGAGATATAAAAAGTTGTTTTAGGAAAAAATTCTTTTAATATATTTATAATTTTTGTTTGCCAAGATATATGTAAATGTGGTTCAATCTCATCTATGAAAACTATCCCTTCAACAGCACTTAAATCATTTTGATTACTCCAACCACCATATCCAGCTACTATCTCTTGAAATATCTTAATTATAGATACAAATCCAGTTGATAGTTTATCAAGTGGTATTCCATTTATTAGTAATTCTCCTTCATTATAAAGCATAGATAAACTATTTCCACCATCTTTATTTGGTACTACAAGTTTATAGCTAGGTTCTAATTTCTCTATTAGTTTTAAAACAGTTATAACTTCATTAGATTTATTTTGGTCTGCTATTACAAAATTTGGATTTACAATAAGCCTTGATACAAACCAATTAGCTATCTCTTCATTTTCTAATCCATCGCCATTGATATAGCTCATTGTTCTTGTAATACTTTCTATAAACCTTCCTTGTGAATTTGATAATATCTTAATATTATCGGGATCAATATTATTTGTAAAACCTCTATTCTTAGCACCTATAAAAATAATAGGCTTATCACAAGTAAAACTCTTATTTTCTTTTATAATATCTTCAAAAGCTATATGACTCCATATATTTTCTTTTAATTTATGGTTATTAACATTTAATACTTCAGGTAAAAATAACTCTTTATATTTTAATTTATCATTAATCCCTTTTTGTAAAAATAAACCAGAAAATTTATGAGAACTATTTTTTCTTTTAAAAATAGAATGACTATATATCAAACTCTTAGCTATATTTTCTAAAAGTTGAGTTTTACCTATACCATTTTTACCTATAATACAATTTATCTTTTGATTTTGTTCAAATTCAACATCAAAATCAAATCCTATACCAGCACCTTCTGTTTTAAATTTATATATCATATTTTTTTCCTACACTATTTATTGCTTTATATTGGTAATATAAACTACTATTAAATTGTGTTTTTATTTTTATTCCTAATTATAAGAATATTTACAAAAATATTTACTTGAAATATCTTTAATTTTTTTCTTCATTGATGTAACACTAAAAATACTAAGTCCCATAATTGCACTAACTATTAAAATTGCATTAACCCACCAAGGAGTATTAGGATGTTGTACTAAAGATGTTAAGGCAGCAATAATAAAAACCACAACTATAATACTTGTAATAACAATTGATATTTTAGATAAACATGATTCTTTTTTATTTTCTAAACCATTTTTTATTTTATTTAACTCTTCTTTTGTTTCATTTAGTTTATCTTTTGTATTATTGTGTAATTCTTGTTCTTGAATAAACTCTTCTTTAGCTTTTGAGTCTATTTCTTCTAAAATTTCAAGATGCAGCTTGTTATCTATATTTTTATAATTCCCATAAGTTTTTTCTTCTAAAATTGAATCAGTTATGTAGCTTGAAGATAATAGAGTATATTCTTTTTCTGATATTTCATCTGAATTTTTTAATTGTTTTATTTTATCATGAAACTGTTTTCTTAATTTTTTGTCAGTTTCAAAAGTTAAGATAGTATTCGCAATTATTCCTTTTACATTTGTACTATTTTCTATAATATGATTTGAATGTAACCATAGCTGAGAAAAAAAGAAAAAGTCTGTAACACAAGTTGGTATGAAACTAGTAGTTAAATGCTGACTAGACTTTTCATAATCTTTAACAGCTAAAGATAATGCAACATTATCTGTTAGTAATATATTTTTTATGTTTGAAAAATTCCTTACTATTGTACCTTGTTGAAGTCTTTTAATCTGAGAAACAATTACAACATCTGTTTCTATAGCAGACTCTTTAGAATAAAATATTTGATTATTATGATATTTATACTTTTTTAAAATATCATCTTTTAATTGCACTTCATCTATTTGATACTCATTTTCAGTAGATTGGTACCCATAACTTGTATAAATATTTATAGATAAATCTTCTAGTTTTAGCTCAATAGAATTAATATTTTTTTGTATATCACTAACCGTTGAATTATTTTCAATAAAAAACTTTGTAACATTAGAAATGTAGGTCTTTTTATTTTCTTCAATATTTATTTTTGCTTTTTCTAAGATATTAATTAACTCATCAAAATGTTTATCAAAGATATTTAATGAAATACTATTTGAATTATTTTTTATATATAAAATTAATTCTTCGTATTTTTTCTTATGAGTTTCCCCTTCAAAACCAAGTAGCCTAAGGACAATACTTGTATCTAAAAATAAAGATATATCTTTTAACTTTCCTTCGATACTATTTTTATTTGCATATACTATAGAGTTTAATAGCATGTAACCAACACATAAATCTTCAAAAATTTGAAAAAGTGTATAATCATTTTCTTCAATATCTAAAATAAATTTATAAAGCATATAATCTAAATCCAACAATTCATTATTATCAATTTTATCTATTATAGGTAGAAGATTACTATTATCTTCTGCAAGATATATTAACTCCATATTATGCTTAGACAATAATTTTAATAATGATGCTTCAATTTCTTCTATTTTATAATCTCTGTCATATCTATTTGATATATATTCTTTTGCACCTTTATGAAGAGTATTTATTTTTCGAATACTTTCTTTTGGTGTAGTTGTAGTAGGCAATTGATTATATATTTTCTCTCTATTAGGTAATAAACTTCTTTCTTCTTGAAAAAACATACCTAGTTTTTTTGCTCTAGTTAAAATTACATTCATTACCATGATAGGGATATTTAATCCATACATATTTGTAAATTTATTTTTGAATTCTTCAATATTTTCAAGATTAATAGATTCATAATTATTCTGTTTTACTAAGTTTATACACAATAAAACAAAGTTTTCAATATATCCAACTCTTACCCCATCTATTAACTTATTATCATAATTTGTTTGTAATACTGCTAATGAGACTATTGCTTTTTTATTTAAAATATCACTCATAAAATACTCACAACATCATCAATACTAAACTATTTCGACACTTGAACAGTAGTTTTTTTAGTTTCATTGTATTTTAAACCTTTTCTCATCTCTTCTACTAAATATTTATCTGCTTTTATCCCTGTAAATAGCTCAAATGCTATAACACCTTGATATAAAAGCATATCTTCACCATCTTTATAAATAAGATTATTCTCTTGTGCTTTTTGTAGAAAAGGGGTCATTTTACCATATATACAATCTATTGCATAAGTACTATTTGATAATATATCTAAAAGTATATCTAAAGGGATAGGGTACTCTTCATCTTTTAATCCTGCACTTGTAGCATTTATAACCAAGTCATATTTTGATGGTTTAAAATCTTCCCAAGTATATACTTCACAATTTATATCTTCAAAAAACTCTAATCTACTAGCACTACGATTTAAGATAGTTGTTTTTATATTCTCTTTTGCAAAAGCAACTGCTATAGCTTTAGCAGTACCACCTGCACCTAAAATAATAACATTATTTATATCACCAAACTCCTCAATAGCTTTCATAAATCCAGGTGCATCTGTGTTATAACCTATCACTTTATTATCTTTTTTGATATATGTATTAACAGCACCTATTTGAACTGCTAAACCTTTTATCTTATCTGCTTTTTCAAATGCTATCTCTTTATATGGTACAGTTATATTTGCACCACTAATATTATTTTTTAAAAAATGTTTTTTTATATCTTTACCATTTTCTAAATGTGTTTTTGTATAAACACTATCATTTTTTAGATAATCAAATCCTGCATTATGCATCTGTGGTGACTTTGAATGAGATACGGGGTTTCCATATATTGTATATTGTTTTTCCATTTTCTTTATAACCTTTTTTTATTATTAAAATATATTTAATTTAAATGTTTCTATCTCTTTTGCTGTTGCATTAAAGTCAAAATAACATTTTGTATTTATATTTGCTATAGTTAATTCATATTCACATCTAAATTTATCTTCTGTAATATTTAAATCAGCTGTATTTATATAACCAAATTGTGTTCTTACACTATCCATCTTATCATCTTTAGAAGATATTATATACTCATCAATTAAATAATCTAATTGTTTTTGAGTTTTTATATCTTGACCTTTAAAAATATCTATAAAATCATAAGGGTATAGTATATTTTTTAATAAATCTTCATCACATCTATTATATAAAGTATCAAGAGCATTATCCCCTTTTAGATTAGAAAGATAACAATCAGGTAAAATAGGGGCATAATCAAGTGTTATAAATATAGATAAATTACCATACTCAAAAGGTACTCCCATAGATGTAATCTCTAAAATTTCGCCTAATGTTTCATTATCATCTTTATATTTAGCAATAAGTCCCATAACTTCAGTTTGAATATCGTTGTTTGTAATCTTAAATTGAGTTAAAGCAGTATCAAATGAAACCTCATCCATAAAAGAGTTGGAATCATTTAGATTTTTTAAAATAAAAATAGATATAGAAGCTATAAAAAAAAGTGTTATAAGCAAAGCTATACTTTTTTTCATAAACCTATCCCATACTCATACTAAAAATAGGTAATAACATAGCAACAACAATAAATCCTATAATCCCACCAACAATCAACATAAACATAGGCTCTAATAGAGTAAGAAACATACCTATTTTATCTTTATTTTGAGTAGAATATAACTCTGCTAAATTATCTAATATCTCACTTAACTGACTTGTCTCTTCTCCAATAGCAACAGCTTGAATAAAAGCTATATCTACTTTGTAAATAGGACTATTATCAAGTATCTTAGAGAGTTTATCACCCTCTACAACTTTTTCACTAGCAGTTGAAAATAAGTTTTTTATTACACTATTTTTTACTATATTACTTCCTAATTTAAAAGCTTGAACTACAGGCACACCTGATTTTATTAAAATAGAGTTCATATATGCAAATCTACTAAGCTCCCCTATCTCTACTAATGAACTAACAAAAGGGATTTTTAATATGATACTATCTACTTTATATTTAAATTTTGGAAACTTTTTCATACTAAAAGCAAATAAAAATACAAAAGATAAAAAACCAATTATTATAATATGGTAATTGGCATTTACAAAATTACCAGCTTCAATTACAAACTGTGTAGCAGGTGGTAAAGCTTGCTCATTTTTCTCAAAAATAGAAGTTATTTTTGGAACAATAAAGCTTAACATAAAACCTACCATCAAAAATGCTACTACTATTATAAAAGATGGATAAGCCATAGCAGAACCAACTTGTTTATTTAGGGCATCTTGCTCTTTTAAATAATCTGCTAACTCTACTAAAACAGATTGTAATATCCCACCATCTTCACTTATTTTTATAGATTGCAAATAAAACTCTGGGATGATAATAATCTTTTGCATCTCTAATGCTGTATAAAATGTTTTTCCCTCATCTAAATAAGCTGTAATAGATGTAAAGAATGGATTTAATAATCTATCCTTTTTATATCTCTCATTTATAAGTTTAATAGCATTTAGTAAAGATATACCAGACTTTAAATATATATTTAAATCTCTACTAATAGTAGATAATACAAGTGGTTTTATTTTTACTTTTCTTTGAAAAGATATTTTTCCAAATATATTAAAATTATCTTCTGATATAGTTTTATATATTATTTTTTTTTGTTTAAGTTGAGCTTTTGCACCTTGGAGTGTTTCTGCTTCTATTTTATCTTTTACTTTTTTACCATTTTTATCAAAACCACTATATTTAAAAAGCATCTTTCACCTCTTCTATTTTACTATCAAAATAATCATCTACATCACTTATATAATTATATACTATAGGCTTCATATTTATATCATTAAAAATATAGATTTTATTTGTATCTTCAACTATAAACTCATCACATTTTCTATCATCTCTACAACTATACTTAAAAATAATTTGATAACTTTGCATATCTTCTAAATTTAAATCTGGATATTCTATTTTATCTAACTCTTTATTATGTTTATAAATAGTAGGGATATCATTAAAAAGATTAGATATTTTTATATCTTCTTGTAAAGTTCCATCTATAAAAACCATACAACTTAAATCTTCATTGTTACATTGGATAGTTATAATATTATCAAAATCATATTTTAATAACATCTCTTTTAAATTTAATAAAGTTACTTTATCATCTAATGAGTTACTTTTTTTTGTAAAGCTATTAATAGCAAAAGAGTATAAAACGATTGTGATTATTATCACAATCATTATCTCAAAAAGTGTAAAAGCACCTTTCTTTTTAGACACTATTTTTTGTCACCACATTTAGAGTATAAAATATCGTCATCTCCACCCTCTTTTTTATTTGCTCCAAATGACATAAGGTCAAACTCTTCATCATTTAAAATATATACATATTTAGAACCCCAACTATCTATAGGCTCTTTTCCATCTTCAAAATATTTTTTTGATACCAACAATCCCAATCCCTCTTCAGTTGATGGATATGATGAGTTATCTATTTTATACATTTTTAAAGCTTGCCCTATACTTTTCATCTGAACACAAGTTATTTTCTCTTTTGCTTCTTCACTTTTTCCTGTTAAACTAGGAAGTACAAATGAAGCTAATAAACCTAAAATGATAATAACTACCATCAACTCCATAAGTGTAAATGCTTTTCTTCTGTTTTTTATATTACTATTTTCCATTTTATCTAACCTTTTTTATTTTATTTTTATTAACTTTGTAAATAGAAGATGATTTTGTTTGGGAAAAACCATCTTTTGTATATAATATTATATCACTATTTTCAACAGCAAACTCTTCATTAAAATCTTTTTTTGTTATATTTGCAGATGTTGAAAATAGATATCTAAATCTTTTTATAAAACTATGGTGATTATTAGATTTATCTACAACTCTAAAACTTGATAAGTTTGGATATATTATAGTAGTAAAGTTTGATTTTCTAATAAATCTTTTATATTTTTTAGGAACTCTTGTTTTTAACTTTAAAGTTTTAAAGCTATCAACAACCATAAGTATTTTTTGTTTAGATGGTCGTTTTTTTATCTGTGATAATTTAATATTATCGTAAGATAAAAAACCAACAGTAGTATCTGTTTGAACTAAATAAACCAAACTACTATCCATAAAAACAACCTTATATCTAAGCTAAAAACTCTTGTATTGATTTTGGTAATAATCCACTTGTATTTTGTTGCTCTTTCATAGCTTCAACACTTGCTAATGCCCCTGCTACTGTAGTTACATAAGGTACATTCATTCTTAAAACAGTTCTTCTAATAGAAGCACCATCAGTTTTACTAGAAGTTGTATCATCTGATGTATTTATAGCCATAACTATCTCTTCATTTGTAAGAGAATCTACAATATTTGGTCTCCCTTCACTAACTTTAAGCACCTTTTCACACTCTATATTTGCATCTTTAATAACATTATAAGTACCACCTGTAGCAACTATAGAAAATCCTAACTCAACTAATCTTGAAGCGATATTAGGAGCAAACTCTTTATCTAAATCAGCTAAAGATATAAACACTTTTCCACTTGATTTTGGAAGATGATTTTTAGCAGCACATTGAGCTTTTGCAAATGCTTTTCCAAAATTATCACTTATCCCCATAACTTCACCTGTTGATTTCATCTCAGGTCCAAGTATTAAATCAGCTCCACTTAATTTATTAAATGGAAAAACAGCCTCTTTAACTGCAACATGATTTTTTAACATAGGCAATAATAAGTTTGGAGTTTTTTCATTAGTTACATTTACAATATGTTCATCTTTATCATATACTTTTAAAGCATCTCTTAAACTCTCCCCAAACATAACTCTAGTTGCAACTTTTGCCATAGGGATACCTGTAGCTTTTGATACAAAAGGTACTGTTCTACTAGCTCGTGGATTTACTTCAATTAAGTATATTTCTCCTTGATGGATAGCATATTGAGTATTCATTAAACCTATAACACCTAACTCTAATGCCATAGTTTTAGTTTTCTCCTCAACCTCTTTTAATATATCAGCATCAAGAGATATAGGTGGTAAACTACAAGCACTATCACCTGAGTGTACTCCAGCTTCCTCAATATGTTGCATAATACCACCAATATATACATCTTTTCCATCAGATATACAATCAACATCAAGCTCAATTGCTCTATCTAAAAATTTATCTATAAGAACAGGTGCATCATTTGAAACAGATACAGCTTCTGCCATATATTCAGTAAGTTCAGTATCATTATAAACTATTTTCATACCTCTACCACCCAATACAAAAGATGGTCTTACAAGTGTTGGATATCCTACTCTATTTGCTATTTCTAAAGCTTCATTTAGTGTAACTGCTGTTCCATTATCTGGTTGTAAAAGTCCTGCTTTTTCAACAAAAGTTGAAAACTTTTCTCTATCTTCTGCTAAATCAATAACAGAAGCTGTAGTTCCTATAATATTTCCACCCATATTATCTATAGCATTAGCAAGTTTTAAAGGGGTTTGTCCACCAAAATGTACTATTATACCATCTGGTTCTTCTGTTTCTATCACATTTCTTACATGTTCAAAATCTATTGGCTCAAAATATAATATATCTGAAGTATCATAATCAGTTGATACAGTTTCAGGATTACAATTATACATAATAGTCTCTACACCCATCTCATTTAAAGCAAATGAAGCGTGACAACAACAATAATCAAACTCTATCCCTTGACCTATTCTATTTGGTCCACCACCTAAAATAAGAACTTTCTTTTTATCTGATTTCTCTTTTTTAACAATAGGTAACTCTGTAATATTTGTAGTTGAGTATAGATATGGTGTAAGAGCTTTAAACTCAGCTGCACAAGTATCAACTTCATTATAATCTAAATTAATACCAAAGTTTTTTCTTGCATTATAAACATCATCCTCTTTTAAATCTATAAGTTTAGCTATCATTCTATCACTAAAACCAAAAGATTTAGTAACTCTTAACTCTTTTTTATCTACAAGATGTTTAGAACCCTCATTTTTGATAAAAGTTTCTCTATCATAAATCTCTCTAAATTGAGATAAGAACCAAGGGTCAATAGCACAAAGATTAAATAACTCATCATCTGATAACCCTCTTCTATAACCCTCCATTAAGTATAAAACTCTATTCTCATTTGGTCTTCTTATCTCTTTTTTAATAAACTCTAAATCACCTTTCATCTCATCAAAACCAATAAGTCCTGTTTCTAAACTACATAATGCTTTTTGCATAGATTCTTTAAAAGTTCTACCCATAGACATAACTTCCCCAACAGATTTCATAGCTGTTGTAAGTGTAGAGTTTGCTTTTGGGAATTTTTCAAAAGTAAATCGTGGTATTTTTGTAACTACATAATCGATAACTGGCTCAAAAGATGCAGTAGTACCTGTAATATCATTTTCAATCTCATCAAGTGTAAAACCAACTGCTAACAAAGTTGCTACTTTTGCTATTGGGTAACCTGTAGCTTTTGATGCAAGAGCTGAACTTCTTGAAACTCTAGGGTTCATCTCAATAACTATCATTCTTCCTGTTTTTGGACATATAGAGAACTGTACATTAGAACCACCCGTATCAACACCTATCTCTCTTAAGATTGCAAAAGATGCATTTCTCATATTTTGATACTCTTTATCTGTAAGAGTAAGAGCTGGGGCTACAGTGATACTATCCCCTGTATGAACTCCCATTGGGTCAAAGTTTTCTATAGAACATACAATAATACAGTTATCTTTTTTATCTCTAATAACTTCCATCTCATACTCTTTCCACCCAAGCATAGACTCCATAATTTCAATCTCATTTATAGGTGAAGCATCGATACCCTCATAAGCTAGTTTTTTAAACTCTTCCATATTATAAGCAACACCACTACCACCACCTGCTAAAGTAAATGAAGCACGACTTATTACAGGGAAACCTATCTCTTTTGCAACTTCGATAGCTTCTTCAACACTATAAGCATTTTTACTTTTTGGTAAATCCATACCTATTTTTACCATAGCATCATTGAAAAGGTGTCTATCTTCACCTTTTTTTATAGCATCTGGGTGAGCTCCTAAAAACTCTATACCATCTAACATACCCTCATCATACATCTCTATTGCTACATTTAAAGCTGTTTGTCCACCCATAGTAGGTAAAATAGCATCAACTTTTTCTATCTCTATGATTTTTGATACCATCTCTTTTGTAATAGGTTCAATATATGTTTTATCTGCAAATTCTGGATCTGTCATAATAGTAGCTGGATTAGAATTAATAAGAATAACTCTATATCCTAACTCTTTTAGTGTTTTTGTAGCTTGAGTTCCTGAATAGTCAAATTCACACGCTTGACCAATCACAATAGGTCCTGATCCTATCAATAAAATAGAATGAATATCTTCTCTTTTTGCCATTATTTTAATTCCCCAATTTTAAATTTAAGTAAGTATAATTTATATAAGTATATAATATTCTTACTTAAAATCTAATACAACAATCCAAATAACCATAAAGGGATTTTATTACCATATCCTATCTCTAATTCATCTGCAACTATAAAACTATTTTCTATATCTTTAATCTGTTTAAAAC
>JAYELQ010000095.1:0-2551 GCA_034717655.1 Campylobacterota bacterium | reverse complement strand
TTATGGTATAAATATAGATGATAAAAATGATATTGTTTTTTTAGATTTGATAGAGGGTGATAAGATAGTATCAAATAGAACTTATTCATTTCCTACTTGGAGTGATGGTTATGATATTAGTGAGCCTTTTGGAGATGATATTATCAAAATATTTGTATCTAATAAACAAATACCAAAACCAAATTTAGAAGATATTCAAAGTGAAGTTTTTATCTCTTCTAACTCAAGAGGGCTTAGTAATACTACAATTCAAAAAGATATATCAAAAAAACAAAATATATCAAAATATGATATAGTTGCTTATTATAGAGGATTTAGTGATAGTTGTAAAATATATGAAAGAAGTATAGAGTATAAAACAAAGGAGAAAAAATGAAAAAGTATGCTTTAGTTATAGGAAATAGCGATTATGAAAATGTAGGGAAATTAAAAAACCCCACAAATGATAGTAAAGATATCAAAAATTCATTAGAATCTATTGGATTTGATGTAGTTTATGGTGAAGATTTAGGGTTAAAAGAGTTTAATAAAAAAATCAAAAATTTTACAGATTTAGTAAAAGATAGTGATATATCATTTTTTTATTATGCAGGACACGGACTTCAATATCAAGGTCAAAACTATTTAGTTCCTATAGATGCAGATATAAACGAACCAAGTGAGATAAGTGTAGAGAGTTTGGATTTGGGGTTTATTGAGAATAAATTTACCCATATCAATTCAAAAGCAAATATATTTATACTTGATAGTTGTAGAGATAATCCATTTGAAAATCAAATAAAAGAATACTCAAACAGTAGAAATATATCATCTCAAATAGATAGAGGTTTGGCAAATACTCAAATACAACTAAATGAATCATTAATAGCATTTGCAACATCTCCAAATGAGGTAGCTCTTGATAATCCAGATGAAAACAATGGAATATTTACAAAATCACTTCTAAATCATATCACAAAAGAAAATTTAACTATTCAAGAGATATTAGAACTCACAGGAAAAGATATAGTTGAGGAGACTAATAACCAACAAAGACCTTGGATACACAACTCTATTTTTAAAACAAAAGCTATATTAAATTATAATAAAAATAGTTTAGCAAAAGTAGATAATAAAGAGCATTTAGATGAGATAAACAGACTCAAAGAGCAATTAGAGACTCAAACTAAAAAAGATAATGAACTTAAAACTTTAGAATCAAAAATAAATCAAACTCTAAATAGTATGCAAAGTACAAAAAACATAGATGAGTTAGAGAAAGCAAAAAAAGAGCTAGAGAATCTAAACTCAAAAATGAGTAGTGTAAAAATAGAAAAAACAAATGCTATTACTGTTACAAAAGATATACTAGTTTATAATGGTAAAAATATAAAAACAATTGATAAAAAAGATAATTTTAGAGGTACATTAGAATATTATGCTAAAGAATATATAGATAAAGAGATAGTAAAGATGGATACATCTAAAAAAACTTTATCAGCTCAAAGTGAGTTTGAAACAGATATAGAGTATAAAATAAGAAAAATAGAGTTTGAACAAGATGAGATAAAACATCAAAATTATAAAGATAAAGAGATAGATAAAATCAAATTATATTTATACTCAAAAGAGATAAAAAATATGATTTTAAATAGTTGTTTGGGTATTCAAAATATATCTATGAGATATGATGTAGATATTCAAACATTTAATGTGAAACTGAATAGTTGGGAGTTTAGTATAAAGATACCACGAGATATAGCAAAAGAGTTTAAAGAGAGTATTAAAAGTTTTGATATATATATAGATTTTGCAAATTATAAAATAGTTGAGATTAGTGTAGATTTTAAAAACAGTAAATTTATAGCTCATAATTTACCAAAAATAGATGAAAACTCAAAAGAGTTTAGAGTTTTATTTATAGAAAGAGTTTTAGAGATAGAAAAAATAAAACGAGAAGAACAAGCAAGAATAGAGAAAGATATAGAGTTAAAAAAAGATGAGTTATCTAAATTAGAGATAGCGTTAAATAGTAAAAATGGGATATTTGGCTCTTTTTTTAGTGATAAAGAAGAGATAAAAAAGTTAAAGTTAAAAATTAATAACTTAATAAAAGATATAGGAATATGGCAAGACTCAAATACAAATTTAATTTGGCAAAAATATATCTCTCAAAAAGAATATACTTATAAAGGTGCATTAAGATATGCAAAAAAATTAAATAAAGATAATTATGGTGGATATAATGATTGGAGAGTTCCAACTATAGACGAACTAAAAACAATTCTTACAAAAGAGAGTTATCCTAATTCTAAAAGCTATAGTGGTAAAACATATATTAAAAAACCATTATTAGATAGTATGGATATGGGTTATCAAAGGTTTTGGAGTAGTAGTAAATATAAAGACAATTCCTCTAGGGGTTGGATTATCTATTTCGAGAGTGGTGATGATAATAGCAATGATTTATCTAATAAGTATTATGTTCGTTGTGTCCGATAGAGCGAGACAGTAATTGTTGACTTTTGAAAAGAACACCAGCTTTAGCTGGTGAAAATTTTTGAGGATATGA
>JAYELQ010000094.1:0-2574 GCA_034717655.1 Campylobacterota bacterium | reverse complement strand
TGGAAATATGATAAAGGTTGGTATGCATATTCACCAAATAGTGATACTCAATCATTAATAAATAATACAGATAATGTAAAGGTGTTAACAAATATAGAAGAAAATAAAGGTTTTTGGATAAATAAATAAACTTATACTATAATAGAAAAATGAGTTAGATAGTTAAAATGACCCCAAGCTTTACTCTATTTTAAATAAGGTCTTATTGGGGAATTCTAAGTATATTAGAATAAAAAAGGTAAAAAATGTCAAGTAAAGAAATATCAATTATTATACCTTGTTTAAATGAAGAGAGATATATATCATCTTGTTTAGATTCTATATTAAATTCTGATTATAATCAAGAGTATATGGAAATATTAGTAGTAGATGGTATGAGTGAAGATAATACTAGAGAGATAGTAAAAGAGTATGAGAAAAAACATAATTATGTAAAACTAATAGATAATATTAAAAAAACTGCTCCAATTGCTATGAATATAGGTATAAATAATTCAGTTGGAGAGTTTATATTTATTATATCAGCTCATGCCAAATATGATAAAAATTACTTCTCTAAGCTTGTAGAAAATATAATAGAGTTAGATGCTAGTTGTGTAGGACCTTTACTTATAACAGATGTAAAAAATAAAACAAAAAAATCAAACTCTATAAAAAAAGTTTTATCACATAAATTAGGTGTGGGAAATGCCTCTTTTAGAACTGGAAGTGATGAGATAAAAGAGGTTGATACAGTTGCTTTTGGTTGTTATAAAAGGGATGTATTTGATAAATATGGTTTATATGATGAAAGACTTACTAGAAATCAAGATATAGAATTAAATAAAAGAATAAAAAATGGTGGTGGAAAGATATATCTAATACCAAATATAACTTGTACATATTTTGCTAGAGAAGATTTCTCTCTATTAGCTAAAAATAATTTTGATAATGGTAGATGGAATATTTTAACTGCATATTATACAAAAACTTTAAACTCTCTAAGTTTAAGACATTTTATTCCATTATTATTTGTTTTAAGTATAATTTTACCTATATTTTTAATTATAGTGAATATTAAGTTTATATTTGTTTCATTTTTATCATTTATATTACATTTTATAGCTATATTATTAGTGTCAATTAAAATTAATGATAAAGAAACAACAGTTTTTAATATCATAAATAGTTTTTATACTTTGCATTTTTCTTATGGAGTTGGTTCAATAAAAGGTATAATAGATATTATTATAAAAAAGATAAAAGGGAGTTGATTTGAATATATTTAAATTAGAAAATGAAAATATATCTACAAAAGGTTTACTAGGTTTAATCCTTATTGCATATACTTTTAGTATAGCTGTAAGACTTATTTGGGTTTATCAATTTGGTGGAGTTGATAGTTTTATGTGGAATGACCAGCTTATGATAAATACAAATGATGGTTATTTTTTTGCAAGTGGAGCTCAAGCTATTTTAGATGGAACAAATGAGTTTAATCCTAGAGTTCCAGATTGGTTGACTTATGGAGTAACATTTTTTACAATTTTATTAGCTAAAATAACACCATTTAGTTTAGATACTATAGTTCTTTATATGCCAGCTCTAATATCAAGTATAGTTGTTGTTCCTATTATTCTTTTAGGTAGAATATATCGGCTTACTCTATTTGGTTTTTTTGCAGCACTTATAGGAAGTATTGCTTGGAGTTATTATAATCGTACTATGATAGGATACTTTGATACAGATATGTTTTCTGCTATGGCTCCTATGTTTATATTATACTTTTTAATTAGAACTATAGAAAATGAAAGTTTAAACAATGCTCTTTTATCTGCTTTAGTTATATTAATATATCCATTTTTATATGATGCAGGGTTATCTATAGTTTATGCAATGGGACTTATATATATGGTTTATATGGTTTTATTTCATAGAAAAGATGAGTTTACATATCAGTCTATTATCTTAATATCAATAGCACTTATGGGGATACCTTGGTTTTTAAAACTTCCTCTTATTATTGGGGTATATGTTTTATTTAAAAATAAAGAGTTTCCTATAAAGCAATTAGTTATATTCTCTTTAATTTCAGTTATAGTTTTTTTAATAAGTGGAAATGTTGTATCTCTTATTTGGGCAAAAGTTGCTAGTTATGCAATAAGAGGTGTTGAAAATGAAGGTTTACATTTCTTTCAAGTGAAACAAACAATAAGGGAAGCTGGTCAAATACCATTTTCGACTATGGCAAACCGTATAAGTGGTTCTACTATAGGTGTTATAACAGCTTTAGTTGGTTATATATTATTAGTTATAAAATATAGACCTTTTATTTTGGCATTACCTTTAATTGGAATAGGGGTATTTTCTCTTTGGGGTGGATTAAGGTTTACAGTTTATGCTGTACCTGTTGCTGCTCTTAGTTCTGTTTTTTTATTTTATATAATAGCTAGTTTTATATCAAATAGAGTTGTAAAATATAGTTTAATTACTGTTTTAACAATAGGTATGTTATATCCAAATATTAGCCATATTGTAGGGTATAAAGTACCAACTGTATTTAATAAAGCAGAAGTTGAGATACTTGATAAATTA
>JAYELQ010000093.1:0-2586 GCA_034717655.1 Campylobacterota bacterium | reverse complement strand
CTGAACTATAGCTGTAACTATAGACTTGATGATAGTTGCTTTTGCTATATCTTTGTATTGTTTTTTACGATTGTTAAAATAATTAAGTATATTCCAAAGACCTGTAAAAAATACTGCAATAGGTACAAAATATAACCATACACTTATCTCATCATTATTTAATAGTTTTGTAAAGTAGTCATTAAATAGTACCACTAACACCAAAAGAGCTAAAGAGATAATTGAAGTAATGATAAACCCTAAAGCAAAAATATTTATAGCATCTTCATCTTTTTTAGGTAACATTATAGCTAATTCATAACGACCATTTGCAATACTTCCAAATATAGCTGTAATAGCTATAAAAAGAGCAAACACACCAAAATCTTCAGGAGTATAAATCCGAGTTAAAATAGGACTAATGGCAATAGGGATAGCCTGTGCAATAGTCGTACCTGTCATAAGTGTGAGGACATTACGGCTAAATTCTGATTTTGGTTTGAGTTTATTTAGCATTAAAATCATCTTCTATCAAATGTATTAATCTTTCTTCTATCTCTTTTGAAGTTGGCAATAGCCCTTTTAGACTATTTGGTAAAGATTCTGTTAATTTATAAGTTGCAACTCCAATAGGCTGTGTACTATCCTTTAAAGCATATTCTACAGTTGTTCGTTTTTTCTCTTTACAGATTATTATCCCAATTGATGGATTTTCATCTGCTAGTTTGACTGTATCATTTAAAACGGATAGATAAAAGTTCATTTTACCTGCATATTCTGGTTTAAATTTTCCTATTTTTAGTTCAATCGCTATGAGTGATTTTAATCTTCTATGATATAAAAGTAAGTCTATAAAATATTCTTCATCATCAATTTCTACTTTATGTTGATTTCCTATAAAAGTAAAGTCACTACCCATTTGAGATAAAAACTCCCTTATTCTATTTATAAGTTCAATTTCAAGTTCATATTCACTATGTTCACTATTTAGCTCTAAGAAATCAAAATTATATTCATCTTTTACTGCTAGTTTTGCTTGATTCTTATATTTTTCAGCAACAGTATTATCAAAATTTGTTTGATTAAGGAGAAACTTTTCATAATATTTATTATCTATTTGATTATCTAAAACTCTATATGTCCAACCAAACTTTATAACCATTTTTATATAAAATTCTCTTTCAAGATTATCTTTAGATTTTTGAAATATAGCCACATTGTGAGACCATCCTATTTCTCTAGACAATGTCTGGAGTTTTGTGTTTTTAGAATATTCTAAATAGAACAATCGCATATTCCAAAGATTTTGAACACTAAAACCCTTCATACCAATAAACTCTTTTCTAAGTTCATCAGATAAATTTTTAACTACAGATTTACCCCATCCAAACTGTTCTTGTTTTTTAACTATATTTTTACCTATCTCCCAATATAAGTTAATAAGCTTTTTATTTACAGTTTTTAATGCTTCATATTGAGATAATAATATTTTAGATTTTATCTCTTTTACAAATATTATAAAATTGTTATTTTCAATATTCATTTTTTTGCCTTTTAGCTATAGTAGTACCTGTCATAAGAGTGAGAATATTTCTGCTAAATTCTGATTTTATAAATAAGCTTTGCTTTGGTTTAAATTTATTTAACATCTCTAACTCTCAAAAACACAGGAAATCTAGGCTTACCATATTTTGTAAACTCTTGATATTTAAAAGTTATAATATCTCCTAAGTTTGGTGGATCTAATCTTAACTTATTATTTAAACCACTACCTATTTTAAATCTAACTCCATTGTCTAATTCACATTTTATTGCACCAATCATAGCACTATTTTTAGAATGGTCAGTAAAACCTATAATTTTACACTCATCATCTTTAAAACTCTTTATTTTTAAGGCTTTTCTTGTTCTTTTATCTATATAAGGTTGAGTAGGGTCTCTTACTATTACACCCTCTCCACCTTTTGAGATAATATCTCTAAAGAAATTATCTAAATGAATTTTATTTTGAATTTTAATTTGTGGTATTATTTTAATAATATTATTTTCATACGGTTTTACTTTATTTAATCTAGTAGTTAAATTTCCTTCAACATTTGGTACTTCAAAAATATAATGTTTTATCTCTTTCCAATTTTCACTAGGTATTTTATCTCTAACTATACTTAAAATATTCTCAAAATCTTTTCTTTTACTCCAAAGTTCCCCATCTATCTCAAAAGGTGGATAATCTTTTAAAAACCATTTAGGGGCATTTATAATATTACCATTTCTAGTTATTAAATTTTTACCATCCCAATAAGCTCTAATACCATCTAGTTTTTCACTCATCACCCAACCGGTTATATTTTGTTCTTTATATGTTTCTAATAATAATATATTAGGTTTTGCAAAAACTAATAAAGGGATAAGTAAAATTAAAATTTTCATAAATTACTTGCTATATATTTTATCTCTTCATCGCTTAGATAAGGATTCATAGGTAAACTCATAATTTCACTTGATACTATTTCAGATATAGGAAAGTCACCTTTTTTATACCCTAAGTATTTAAAACACTCTTGCAGATGTAATGGCATAGGATAGTGTACTGCTGTTGGAATACCT
>JAYELQ010000092.1:0-2588 GCA_034717655.1 Campylobacterota bacterium | reverse complement strand
TTAATTGGTCTAAAAAACCATTTATTTTATTTTGTAAATTTGATAATAATGGAAATATTGTACAACTACCATCCATATGAGCATTACACACTATATTATTTGTTGTACAATCAAATACAGATGGTAATTTCTCTTCTGCTATAGTTGTTATCTCTAAAATTGTAAGAGTATCACAAGGTTTCTTTAAAGTAAATCCTCCATTACTACCTTTATATGAGTTTAAAATATTATTTTTTGCTAAATTTTGTAAAATCTTTGCTAAAAATGATTTTGAAATATTTAATTCATTTGCTAATGTATCTACATTTTTAGGTTCATCACTTTTTGAAATAATCACTAGTGATAATAAAGCATATTCACTCTTTTTAGTTAATAACATTTAATTCCTATTTTAATAGTATTTATAATTTTATTATAGCTAAATATATGTAAAGAAAAAGTTAATTGATTTTTTTATTAGAAAAGATAATTTAAGATGGTGGGTTCAGAAGGATTCGAACCTTCGACCACTCGGTTATGAGCCGAGTGCTCTAACCAACTGAGCTATGAACCCATCTGATTATAATTATCTTTAAGAATTTAAGTTTTATTTTGGAGCGGGAAACGAGACTCGAACTCGCGACAATCTGCTTGGAAGGCAGAGGCTCTAGCCAACTGAGCTATTCCCGCATAAAATAATGGAGCTTCAAATAGGACTTGAACCTACGACCTGCTGATTACAAATCAGCTGCTCTACCAGCTGAGCTATTGAAGCAAAAATGTTTTTTAGTGGAGCGGGAAACGAGACTCGAACTCGCGACAATCTGCTTGGAAGGCAGAGGCTCTAGCCAACTGAGCTATTCCCGCACTAAAAACTACATAAAAAATTTGATTCTAATGGTGGGTTCAGAAGGATTCGAACCTTCGACCACTCGGTTATGAGCCGAGTGCTCTAACCAACTGAGCTATGAACCCATTTAAATAAAGCAATCATCTTTTTTTGTGGAAGAATTATAGTCTTTTATTACTTAACAATAACTTAATTTCGAAATAATTTTAAAAATATTAAAAGTATGCATAAAAACATACTTCTAAATATTATTAAACATTAAATCTAAAATGCATAATATCTCCATCTTGAACTATATAATCTTTACCTTCAAGTTTTAATTTTCCAGCCTCTTTACATTTAGCTTCTCCACCTAAAGATACAAAATCATCATAAGCTATAACTTCAGCTTTAATGAAACCTTTTTCAAAATCATTATGTATAACAGCTGCTGCTTTTGGTGCTGTACAACCTTTTGATATTGTCCAAGCTCTCACTTCTACTTTTCCAGCAGTAAAATAAGATTGAAGTCCTAGCTTATCAAATGATTTATGTATAATCTTTTCAAGTCCTGACTCTTCAACACCTAAATCATTTAACATCTCTAAAGCCTCATCTTCTTCCATACCAACAAGCTCTTCTTCAATTTTTGCACAAAGCATAATTAAATCTGCCCCAACTTCATCTGCATGAGCTTGAAGTTTTTCAACATATTCATTTCCATCTACTAATGAATCTTCATCTACATTTGCACCATAAATAACATTTTTATTAGATAAAAATCTTAATTCTTTATCAAGCTCTATAAAGTTTTCATCATCAATACCATCAAATGTTTTTACAGGAGATAATGCATCTAAATGTAAAGCAAGATTATTTGCAATATCTAATTGTTCCGCAGCCTTTTTATCAAATTTTGCTTGTTTTTTTAATTTTTCTATCTTTTTATCTAATTGAGTGATATCTGAATATATTAATTCTGTTTCTATAATCTCTAAATCTCTAAGCGGGTCAATCCCACCTTCTACATGTACAACATTTGGATCTTCAAAACATCTAACCATATGTAAAATAACTTCAACTTCTCTAATATTTGATAAAAACTGGTTACCTAACCCTTCCCCTTTACTAGCACCTTTAACAAGTCCTGCAATATCAACAAAATCAATTGTTGAATGTTGTATTTTTTCTGGTTCTACAATCTTTGCTAATTTATCAAGTCTTTTATCAGGAACTGGAACTATTGCTTTATTTGGCTCTATTGTACAAAATGGATAATTTTGTGCTTCTGCATTTTGTGCTTTTGTCAATGCATTAAAAGTTGTTGACTTACCTATATTTGGTAGTCCTACTATACCTACACCTAATCCCATATAAACTCCTATATTTTTATTAGTATTATAAAATAATAACTTATCTAGCTTCTTTAATAGCTTCTAAAACTTCTTCATAATTTGGCTCTTCAGTAACTTCAGGAACAATTTGTTTATAAGTTATTTCACCTTCTCTATTTACTACAAAAATAGCCCTTGCACATAAACCTTTTAATTTATTATCTTTCATTAAAACACCATAAGCTTTTGCAAACTCTTTCTCAACATAATCACTTCCAACTTCAAGATTTTCAATACCTTCTGTTGAACAAAATTTTGCACTAGCAAAAGGTAAATCCATAGAAACTACTGTTGTTGTACAAATATCTAAAGAACCAACTTCAAGATTAAATCTTCTTGTTTCTGCTGCACAAGTAGCTGTATCTAAAGATGGTACAGATACTATT
>JAYELQ010000091.1:0-2589 GCA_034717655.1 Campylobacterota bacterium | reverse complement strand
TTGCTATCAAAGAAAAAATATATATTGAGGCTCTAAAAATTGCTTATGAAAAAGTTGGAGAGTTAAAATGTGGGTAGTTCTGTAAAATTTTTGCTAAATTTTAATATTTAGATTATCGTAACATCAGATAATATAATGGACTGAAAAAACTAAAACAACTATTTAAACATCAATAATTTCTTCTTTATATTCCATAAGATACTTACTATCTTGATTATTCTCATCTATAACATAAACTAAAAACTCATCTTTATTAAAATCAGGGTGCATAACTTTTTTTATATCATAGTTTATATTATTTACTTTAAAAGGTAATTTATCTTCATAATAAAAAGCAAGATAATCAACTCCTAAATCAAATTTTAGATAATCTTTTATATCATCACTTACACTTTTAGCTTTTCTAAAACTCCATCTATATTGCTTCTGCTCTTGTCCAGATTCAACTTTTACTTTATCAGATGTAGCTTTTCTCCTTTTTTGCATACACCATTTTTCAAAGTTGTATATATTTATTTTTTCAATATTATTTTTATTATAAAGTTTAAAGTTCTCAAACTCTCCATCAAATTCATCTAAATTAAATTTAAACTTTCCAAACATAACTTTAAAATCTTCAAAGTTTTCTATATCTTCATTTTTAAGTTGGTTCTCTTCTATTTTATGTTCTATGATATTTTTATCATTTCTTTCTATATTAAATTCAATTTCATATACAGCCCTACCCCTTTTTATTGGGGTAAATGATACTTTTATATCTGAATATTTATTTATCTCTTTTTCTGCCATTTCAAGAACTCTAACTCTAAAATTTGAATATTCTTTTTTAAATGTCATAGGTGTTTGTAAAATATCATGCATTTCTGTTAATAAAAACTTTCTTTTCCCTATACCTTGATATTGTTTTAACATCTCATAGATTCTAATGGAATAACCACTATTCATATTCGTAATATAATACAGTTCATAATATTTAAATTCTTTTTGAAGCTGAAGAAGATAAGGTTTTAATTTTGGATCAATAGAACACTCTATAATATTTTGACTCCTTTTATATTCAATAGAACTAAACCAATGAGTATATAAAATATCTCCGTTACCTCTATCAATTTCAAGACCTATTTTATTTAATTTACTGCATTCTTCTTTTAATCTATTATGATTTTTATTATTTGTTAAGAAATCAAATGTAGTCAATGGTAATTGATAATATTCAAATTCTGTATCAATTTTATTATTTATCATACTAACAACTTTTAATATTATTTTACTTTGAGTTGCACTTAATTTATACCTAGAACTTATAAGTAAATTACTTTTATTTACTATCTCTTTTTTTATCATAATATATCCTTTTATATTACGATAATAATATCTAAACCTATCTTAATAAATAATAAGGTAGGTTTAGTAGTCAATAAGGTAGATTTAGTAGTCAATAAGGTAGGTTTAGTAGTCAATAAGATAGGTAAAGGTTCTCTCAACCCCATAAACAAGGGGCAAAAAAGCATCTAAAAAGTTATAAAAAGTTATAAAAAGATTACTACTATACTGGAGAACAAATCCATATTTAGATATTTCTTTGATATTTAACCTTATTTAATTATAAATTTTATATATTGATATCTAGAATTTCACATATTTTTACATCTAAGATTTTAGATATTTTAATTATATGTTCTAAATTAAAATGTTTATTATCTTTATAATTTTCTGCATTTGTATAAAATGTTGCTGTAGTAAATCCCATAGATAAAGCCATATCTAATTGAGTAAGTTTCTTAGAAGTTCTTATCTTTTTAATATTATTAGAGATAAAAATATATATCTCCTCAATCTCATCATTAGTAATATCTGCATATATTTTCATTTTTTTACCCTATTTAAGTTTTATATATAGATATTAGTGATATTATTAAGTTTATAATATAACCTATAGGTTATATTTAGAAAGGAAAAAAATGATTAGAAAATCTTTGGTTACAGCAAGTTTGTTATTTTTGACAAGTAATATATTAGGAAATGAAGTAAGTAGTAGTAAATGGATGACAGATATATCTTTGTATCCTTCAGCACCTGGAGAAACTTTAAATAATATTGATTTTGATGATACTCATATAGTTGCTTTTAAATTTGGTAAAACTAGTCTATGGAATGATATAGGTTTATTTGCTAGTTTTGGTATGACTGCTAATCAAACGGAAGAAGATGGTTCTAGTGTTGAACCATATCTTGAATATAAACAATATGGGGTAGGTGCAAATTATTCTTTAACTAGTAATTTCATTTTATATGCAGGAGTTGGTTTAAGTGAAGCTAATGGTGCATATACTGATAGCTATGGTGATAAATATGAAACAACTGAAAATGTTGATGAAACATATACTACAATTGGAGGTTCTTATATATTTGGAGAACATGCTTATGTAGATTTATCTGTTCAATCAGTAGGAGGTGTTGGAATAGGATTTGGATTTAAATTTTAATAATACTTAAACTAATTTTATAAACTTAACAAAAGAAGCTAATTATTAGCTTCTTATATAAAATATTTTCAAATAAATAAATTTTATCTCATAAATTGATTTT
>JAYELQ010000090.1:0-2592 GCA_034717655.1 Campylobacterota bacterium | reverse complement strand
TCTCTTCTTCTAATCTTAGCTCTTCTGCTTTTTGTTTCTCTTCTTCTAATCTTAGCTCTTCTGCTTTTTGTTTCTCTTCTTCTAATCTTAGCTCTTCTGCTTTTTGTTTCTCTTCTTCTAATCTTAGTTCTTCTTCTGATTTAGATTCTTCCTCTTTTTTACCAAAAGCTTTCTTAATAAAACCAAACATCTACTTCATCTTTATTACTTGTGAAATATCACTATGTAATATCTCTTCTGGTATCATACCAATATAATGTTTTACAAATCTACCTTTTTTATCAAATAATATCATAAAAGGGATAGAACCTTGTGGATTTAAAGACATAACTGCACTAAATAATTTATTATTATCCCCACCTAATGTAATAGGATATTTTATATTAAACTCTTTTTTAAAATCTGTTATAGTTTTAATTGAATTTAATCCACCAGCTCTTAAACCTATATCTAAACCTATAATTTCAAAGTCCTTTTTAAGTTTCTCTCTTATATTATTTAAATGTGGAATTTCAGCTTTACAAGGTGGACACCATGTACCAAAAAAATCTAATAGAATAACTTTATCTTCAAACCCTTTAAATTTCCAACCATTTTTTAAGTCTGCTTTTATCTCAATAACTTCTTGTTTAGATGTATATAAATTAAAGTTTATAATTTCTGGCTGTTTTTGAACTGTTGTCTCAACTTTTTCTTGACTTACTTCTTTTTCAATAGAATTACTTACAGTTTGCTCTTGACTTACTATGGTACTTTCATCTATTTTTGCCTTATCTTGACAACCTGTTATCATTGTTATAGCTAAAATAGATAAAATAGTCATATTTTTAATCTTCATTTTTAGTTCCTTGTGTTAATATATTATTTGGATTTTATCCTAAAAAGGCTTAGAGATGTCAAAGATAACAAAATGTAGTTTTAGAAAATTATGTTTACAAAAGTTAAAATCATTTAATAAAACACAAAGATTAAAAAAAAACAAAACTATTTGCAATAAAATTTTAAATATTATAAATATAAATAAACCAAAAAATATATTACTTTATATACCATTAGATATTGAAGTTGATGTGAGACCAATTATCAATAAATTAAGAAAAAATAATAATATAAATGTTTTTGTACCATATATAACTGGTAAATTGTTTAAACCTGTAAAATATAGGTTACCTCTTACTAAAAGTAAGTTTAATACGAAAGAACCTAGTTTTTCTTTATATAAAAATAATAAAATAAATTTTGATATAATAGTAGTACCTATTGTAGGTGTAGATACTTTAAATAAAAGAGTTGGTTTTGGTGCAGGTATGTACGATAGATTTTATGAAACACTGAATAAAAAGCCTATTATAATATTTACACAAATTACACTTTGTAAAACAGATGAGATAATAACTGATGAATTTGATATTAAAGCTGATTATATAATTACATAAAAAGGTTTTAAAAATGGAGATAGTAATAATTATATCTATATCCTTAATAGTTGCACTTATTAGTTTTATAATAACAAATAAAATAAATAATGCAAAATATGAGATATATACAGAACAAGCCAAAGCTAAAGCTAAGGTTATAGAGCATGAAGCACAACAATTATTAAAAGATGCTCGACACAAGGCAAAAAGAGATTATGATAGAGAATTTAAATCTATTAAGCGAGAACTAGAAAATAAAGAGAAAGATTTAAATAATTTAATTGATACAAAAGTATCTAAAATAAAAAAAGATGAAGATGTTATTGAAAATAATAAAATAGAAGTATTATCATTAAAAAAAGGGTTAGAGTTACAAAAAAAAGAGTATAAAAGTAAATTAACACAAGTTAATAAAATATTAGAAAATAGTAGTGGACTTACACAAAATGAAGCAAAAGAGTTATTGATAAAGCAAGTTCAAGAGGATCAAAGAGCATTAATAGCTTCTATGTTTAGAAAAGAGTATAAATTAGCTCAAGTAAAATCTCAAGAAGAGATAAACAATATATTATCAAATGCAGTTAGTAGATATGCAGGTGAGTTTGCAGCTGAACGATTAATAAACCATATACAACTTCCAGATGAGGAAACAAAAGGTAAAATAATAGGTAAAGAGGGTAGAAATATAAAATCTCTTGAGCATTGTTTAGGTGTAGATATAATTATTGGAGATATCCCAAATACTATTACTGTAAGTAGTTTTAATCTATATAGAAGAGCTATATCTACAAAAACAATAAATGAACTTATTAAAGATGGTAGAATACACCCTGCAAAAATAGAAGAGATTTATAATCGTATCAAAAATGAATTTGATTCTCAAGTATCTAAAGAGGGTGAAGAAACTGTAGCACTTCTTGGTATAAAAGGGATGCATAAAGAGTTGATTCAATTAATTGGAAAACTAAGATATAGAGCAAGTTATGGTCAAAATGCTTTAGCTCATACTTTAGAGGTTGCAAACTTAGCTGGTCTTATCGCTTCTCAATTAGGTGGAGATACTATTTTAGCAAGAAGAGCTGGACTTATGCACGATATTGGAAAAGCATTAACACACGATATGCCAGGTAGTCATGTAGATATTGGAGCTGATTTATGTAAAAAATTTGATGAA
>JAYELQ010000089.1:0-2595 GCA_034717655.1 Campylobacterota bacterium | reverse complement strand
TGAATTTACACCTATGACTGACCCTGGTTCTACTTGTATTATGTCTTTTACAAATCAAAAAATGGGAATGTTTTGTTTTGCTAAATCAAAAGAAGCATTAAGAAAAACAGAGGATTAGATTTTAAAATATAAAAATTACAGACAAAGATATTATTAAATCTAGTGATAAATATATAGATTCTATTTTATATTTTACCAGCTCTTTCATTTGATTCATATACTTCATTAAGTTTTATCAAGATGATTCCTTTTATTTTATATAAAATGATTATATCATTTTTATAATATTAATTTGATAAATGTATGTTACTTTTATGGAAAAGAAATAATAATAAAGTATTTAAGAGTTTTTTTAAAAACCTCTTAAATAATTTTATAATTTAAAGAAATTTAATACAATATTACTATTAAAATACTATAATTTCATAAACTTTTTACAATATGGAGATAAAAATTTTATGAATAGTAAATTAAATAGTATAAAAACAGAGATACAAAAAGTTATAGTTGGTCATAGTGAACTTGTAGATTCCCTTTTAATAGGGCTTATTGCAAATGGTCATATACTTGTAGAGGGTGTCCCTGGACTTGCCAAAACCACAGCTATCAATGCTATTGCTCAAGCTTTAGGTGTAGAGTTTAAAAGAATACAATTTACTCCGGATTTATTACCAAGTGATGTAACAGGAACTGAGATATATAGTCCAAAAACTGGTGAATTTTCTATTAAAAAAGGTCCAGCTTTTACAAATCTTCTTTTAGCTGATGAGATAAATAGAGCCCCTGCAAAAGTACAAGCAGCACTTTTAGAAGTTATGCAAGAGAGACAAATAACTATAGCAGATGAGAGTTTTAAAGTACCTACCCCTTTTTTAGTAATGGCAACACAAAATCCAGTAGAACAAGAGGGTGCATATAGACTTCCTGAAGCTCAATTAGATAGATTTATGATGAAAGTAAATGTGGGATATAACACTTTAGAAGAGGAGATGGAGATAGTACAAAGGGTAGCTATATCTGGATTTGAAACTATAAATCAAGTAGCTAGTATATCTGATATTGAAAATATAAAAAATAATTTAAAGAAAGTGCATGTAGATAAAGAGATAAAAAAATATATGGCTGATATTGTTTTTGCTACTAGAAATCCTATAGATTATGGTATAAACTCTATATCTGATTATATAGAGTTTGGAGCTAGTCCAAGGGCTAGTATAGATTTATATAAAGCTAGTTGCGCAAGTGCTTTACTTAGAGGAAATGATTTTGTTACACCTTTAGATATTAGTTATGTTGTTACATCTGTTTTAAGACATAGAATTATACTAAACTATAAAGCTCAAGCACATAATATAGATACAGATTACATTGTAAAAGAGATAATGTTAAATATTAAAAATCCATAATAGTTATAGGTTGATAATAATATGAAACAAAAAGCAAAAGAGATACTTCTTAGGGCTAAAAAAGATGTGTTTAGTGGTAATTTAGGGGATAATATTACCACTTTTAAAGGTGAAGGTTTAGATTTTAAAGAGATACGAGATTATCAAGCTGGTGATGATATCAAAAAAATAAACTGGAATGCAACAGCTAAAAGCAATAGTGTAAAAGTAAATATATTTGATAGTGAAAAAGAGTTAAATATAGTTATAGCTTTTTTTACAAGTGGAAGTATGAATTTTGGAAGTGTAAATCTAAAACAAGATATAGCTTCAGAAGTTTTAGCATTTTTATCTTTCTCAAGTGTAAAAAATAATAATAATTTACAAACAACTTTTTTTACAAATGAAAATAAAAACTTTTTCCCACCTACAAAAAATGAAAATATAGTTTATGAGATTGTTGAAAAGTCATTAGATATTAATTGTTTAGGTGAGGAGATAGATTATAATAGTTTTTGTGATTTTATAAATAGTATGGTAAAACAAAAAAGTTTAATCTTTTTAGTTGGTGATTTTTTTGGAGATGTAGATTTGAGTACTATTGCACATAAAAATGAGATATATAGCTTAATTATTCGCGATAGATTTGAGGAGTATCCATATATAAATGGAGACTATGAGTTTATAGACCCTATTGATTTTAGTAGTAGTGAGATGAATATAACAAAAGATATTGCAAAAGAATATAATCAACTTATAAAACAAAATGATGAAAAACTTGAAGAGCATTTTTTACTTCATAAAATTCAACACGGTAAAATATATACAGATGATGATATATACTTAAAATTATCACAAATAGTAGCAGGTGGTAAATAGATGCAAAATAATCATTTAGAGGGTTTAAAAGATATAAAAGATATAGTTTATATACCTGATTATAGTTTATATATTTTATTATCTATTACAACTATAGTTATAGCTATCTTATTTTATCTGATTTTTAGATATATAACAAGGATAAAAAAAACAAAAATATTAACAAAAAAAGAGATAGCTTATAATAATCTCAAAAATCTTAATTTTAATAATACAAAAGATAGTGTTTATAAATTTACACAAGATGGAAATCTATTTTTAAATGATAAAAATAGAGATAGTTATGAAAGAATTGTATCTAGTTTAGGGATATATAAATATAAAAAAGATG
>JAYELQ010000088.1:0-2597 GCA_034717655.1 Campylobacterota bacterium | reverse complement strand
GATACTGTATGTGTCCAATGTAATTTATCTTTTACTCTTGTACCTGTCTCATCTACATGTATAACATCTGATTTAAGTAATAAATCTTTTATATTATTTTCAAATGGTTCTAATTTTGAAGAGATACCATTGAGTATATTGTATATAGTTCCATTACTAATTTTATGAGATATAAAATCTTCTAGTAATTCAGATATTCTATCGTATGGCAGCATCTGATAAGTATTTAGATATGCTATAAATGTTTTTATATTATCTCCATACTGAGTAGTAGCTTTTAAATGTGATGGATATTGAGCTTTATTGACACTACTACAACAAGGACAAGTTTTACTATGTAATTGAAACTCTGTAACTTCTATATTTATCTTTGGTATATCAAATAGTTGTTTAGTAGATATTAATGAAGAATCTACATCTTCTAAACTATGATTACAGTTTTTACAGCTAGAAACTGTTAATACTTCTATACTATCAGGATTATTCACTTTCTCTAAATTTGAACCTTTAGATCCTGTTTGACCACCTCTTTTCCTCTTCTTATCCTTTGGATCAGAAGATGAGTCTTTTTTATCTGTATCTTTAAAGCCATTATCAGTTGATGGTGGTTTAGAACTATTTGAACTATCTTTATTAATAATCTCATTTAGTCTTTTTATTTCTTGTTTAAGTGATGTCACTTCTTCTTTGAGTTCTTTTAATTCAAGGTATATGTCTTCTAATAAATTATCTTGATTCAACCTTGAAACCCCTCTTTTTTAATAGAATAATTATAGCTAAAAAGTACTTCAAAGGTAGTAAATAAAGGCTATTATGGAGTATAAATTATGAAAGTTTTTTATATTTTTATTGGTTAATTTTGAGATTAGATTATGCTAGTTTTTTGGGTGCTGAATGGTTACATAAAATTTAAATCATTATTTTGATATTCTCGTGTTATTATTTCGTGAATTTCATCACTTATTATATTTTGTTCAAAAATAACCCTAGGATATATCGCTATCTCTTTTTCTAGTTTTGAAGCTTCGGCTACACCTTCTCCTAAAATAAAATTATTTGTAATACATGAATATTTTGACGAGATTGCACCTCTAACAATAAGTCCAAACTTGGATGCCATAAAATGATGTATAGAGGCAATTATCATAGATAATCTAAAAATCATCATACCTTTAATTATATTTTCATCATTTTTCTTAATCTCATTCAGATACTCTATACTAAACACGAAAGTATCTGAAATCCAACTATATTTAATTTTAATATCATTCAAGTAATCTGCATTCTCAATTGCAAACTTATCTTGTTGTTCATATTGAAGATATTCAATAACTTCATTAAAATTATCATAAAATTCTTCTGCTTGGTAATCATTAGTTATTTCAGTTTTTATATGATTAGAAAACCCTAAAATATCTATAAAAGCAGTGTATTGTATTTCGCTTCCTACTTGTTCTATACGAAAATATTTCTGTATCTCTTTCTTTAAATTTTGTATATAACTTTTACATTCATTTTTATCATTTGAAATTAAGTATAAATCTATATATTCATCACTAAATGGTAATTTTGTATCTTGAATTTCTACTTCAATCTTATTTATCTTCTCTTCATCTTCACTATTAAACATAGTAGATTTATCAATTACAACATAATATTGAATATCACTCATTATTTATCCTAACTATCTTATTGAAACGAAGAAAGAAATTTAATATGTTCATCATTTAATTTATCTCCTATTCTTAATATATCTCTTGTACCTCTACGAGTAATTCCACCTTTAGTTTTATGATATCTCCACCAATCTTCAATTATTGCAATACTTGTTAACACATATTTACAATCAGCATCAAGACTACTTTCTGTACATTTTTCATGATAAAAATGATCGTATATTATACTGATATTATCAAATGTAAGTTCATCAGATTTTAAATTATTTGGATAACATATTGTTATATTATCCTTACTTCTAATATTATAATAACTATATGGTTCTTTTAATGTGATTGAATTATCACTATTTATAGAATAATTTTGTAATTTTAAAAAACCATAAATTGGTATATCTGTTGAAAATGCTTTTTTTTCTGATTTATCCAATAATTCCTTAAATTCAATAAGACTATCATATGAACTTATGGAATCAAAATTTATACCATAATTAGATTTTTCTAATGTAGTTGTTATAAGTTTCCCGATTAAGCTATCTAATGTTTTGTTTTCTTCATATATTTGATAAAGTTTATTGTACTTTTTTTCTGATTTACGAACAGGTGCAAGCTTACTAGCCCATATTTGATTATTAAGTTCTAAATTAAATATAGTGTATCCATTTTTTGATGTAGTAATTTTAGTATTAGTGACTTTATATATTTTACTCATGTATTGCCTTTGATATAACGCCTAAGGTGAGGAACGATGTGGGTATTACGGCTTAATAACTTGGACTTTTTGGTATCTTTATGCGACACTTAAAAGCTCGGTATTTTCGTACAGTACACTCGTTTCTCTCCTCCGATTTGTTGTGTCAACATCTACTTACAAGTCCCATTGTCTATATAATATAATGCTTCACTTAGCATATCACCATT
>JAYELQ010000087.1:0-2604 GCA_034717655.1 Campylobacterota bacterium | reverse complement strand
GATTTTAGAAACTTTTTTAAACCACAAGATGCCTTAGTTTATAATATAAATACATCTATTGAAGATACTTTAAAGCTTGTAAACTCTATATATGAAAAAGAGAAAATAGTAATTTATACAGAATATGAAGAAAACCTTTTAACTTTAGGGTATCCAAATGAGATAAATCAAGTAATTATAAATATTTTAAATAATGCGAGAGATATAATTTTAGAAAAGAATAGTGATGTTAAAACAGTTCTTATTAAAACTTATAAAGAAAGTGATAACTTATTATCTATTACTATTACAGATTGTGCAGGTGGAGTTCCTGAAGATATAATTGATAAAGTATTTGACCCATATATAACAACAAAAAGTGAAGATAAAGGTACAGGTATTGGACTTGATATGTCAAAAACAATTGTAGAAAAAGTAGATGGTTCTATAAGTGTTGAAAATATAATAACAAAAATAGAAGATAAAGAGTATCTAGGAGCTAGTTTTAAAATAACTCTACCTTTATCAAAAGAGAAAGCTAAAGAGGAGATAAAAGAAGATTAAAAAATATTAAAAAATATTAAGTGGAGTAAGTTAATTAAACTTACTTCCACCCACTATTCTTTTTCCCCTTTGTTTTGGTTGTTTTTTTATACTTTTTCTTTGCTTTTTATTTCCAAAAGCTCCACCAATTTTTTTTCTTTTTATATCATCTTTTGTTTCAACAATAGTTTTTGTAGCTATCATTTTAACTCTTTGTTCAACCTCAAAACCATCTAGTTCTAATTTTGGTATTTTTTGAGATATATATTTTTCAATATCTCTTATAGTTGCTACATCATATTCATCTAAAAGAGATATAGCCAATCCATCTTTTCCAGCTCTTGCTGTTCTACCTATTCTATGAAGATAATCAATAGGCATAAAAGGTAAATCAAAATTGATAACATAAAATAAATCAACTATATCTAAACCCCTTGCTGCTACATCTGTAGCTACAAGAACTCTTATTTGATTCTCTTTAAATTGAGCAATAGCTTTTGCTCTAGCTCCGTGAGTTTTATCTCCGTGAATAGAAGCTGCTTTTAAACCATCTAGTTTTAAATTCTTAACAATCTCTTCTGCACTAGCTTTTGTTTTACAAAATACTAAAACTTGTCTCATATTTTGAGAACCTATTAAAAAAGATAACATCTCTAATTTTTTAGAAGCTGTTACAGGATAGGATATCTGCTCTATTTTATCATTTAGTCTATTATTTGATTTTACCTCTATCACTTTTGGGTTTATTAATAAACTAGCAGATAATTTTTTTATATTTGAACCCAATGTAGCTGAACATAAAATATTTTGTTTTAAATTAGTTAAACTACTCATAATAGTTTTTATATCTTCAACAAATCCCATATCAAGCATAGAATCAGCCTCATCAAGAACTAAAGTATCTATTTTAGTCATATTTATCTTATTTTGACGAATTAAATCCATAAGTCGTCCTGTTGTTGCAATAACAATATCTACTTTATTTTCAAGTTTTTTTATTTGTGGATTTATATTAGACCCACCATAAACACTACAACACTCTACATCAATATATTTACTATAAGAATTTATACTTTTTTCAAGCTGAAGAACAAGCTCTCTTGTTGGTGCTATTATAAGTTTTGTTAAAACTCTATTATTATCTTCTTTATTATTCAAAATATCTTGTAACATAGGTAGTACAAAAGCAGCTGTTTTACCCGTACCTGTTTTGGCAATCGCTAAAAGGTCTCTTTTTCTCATAAGATGAACTATAGCTTCTTGTTGAATAGATGTAGGTTCTGTATATCCTCTATCTTCACATGCTTTTATTATCTCTTTTGATAATCCTAATTTTTTAAATGTCATATATATCCTTATTATTATATTTTATTATATCTAATATTTATTTCATTGTTTATTAGTTTCTTCATTAGGGTCAAACTCACAACATTCACTTATTGTTTTTTGTGGATATTTTATATATATATAACCTTGATATATAGTATAACTACCAAAAACTATTACACTTACAGCAGCTACTTTTATCATAATATTTCTAAATTTTGTGTTTTTGTAAATAGATACAAAAAACCCTAAAGAGAAAAGTGCTGGTATAGTACTAAGTCCAAATATCAACATAACTAAAGCCCCATCAATAGCACTAGCAGTACTAGCAGCAGTTACTGCAAAAAAATAAACCAATCCACAAGGTAAAAGGCCATTTAACATACCTAAAATAAAAAAGCTTAATAAAGATTTTGTTTTAAGTAGCTCACGAAAAGAGTTTTGATACCATTTTGTATTTGATAAAGAGTGTTCTATAACTGTAAGAAACTTTAGTTTCCCACCTAAAGATAATCCTGTTAAAATCATAAATAAACCAGCAAATATAAGTAAAGAACCATTTGCAAGATTATTAAACATAGCAACACCACCTAAATAACCAAACATAGCACCAAATATAACATAAGTAAAAACTCTACCAAAAGAATATAATAGATGTGCTATTGTTTGTTTTTGTTTACTCCAATTATCTTCTATTTTAGTACTACTATAAGCTACTATTATACCTCCACACATACCTATACAGTGTCCAAAAGA
>JAYELQ010000086.1:0-12858 GCA_034717655.1 Campylobacterota bacterium | reverse complement strand
CACATATCAAGCAGTTTACTTTAGATAATAACTTTAATATACCTATTTATCAACCTAAATCTTTAAAAGATGTATCAACTATTAAAACTATAAAAGATTTAAATCCAGATATGATAATAGTAGCTGCGTATGGTAAAATATTACCAAAAGATATTTTAGATATTGCACCTTGTGTTAATCTTCACGCTTCTTTACTTCCAAAATATAGAGGGGCTAGTCCTATTCAACAGTCATTACTTAATAATGATGACTATACAGGTATTACAGCTATGAAAATGGATGTAGGTCTTGATGATGGAGATATATTAGGTATGAATTATATAAAAATAGATAAAGATATTATAGTCTCAGAACTTTTTGATAAACTATCTATTTTAGCATCTAAATTAACTATTAAAATATTAGAGAAATATGATTTCATATCTCCTATAAAACAAAATAATGCTTTAGTTTCACATTGTGGTAAAATAACCAAAAATAATGGGCTTATCTTTTTTGAAGATGCAAATGATTTTTATAATAGATATAGAGCATATAAAAGTTGGCCTGATATATATTTAGAATCAAAATTAAAAATAAAAGAGTGTAAACTAATAGAAACTTCATCTAATAATAAAGAAGCTCAAATTTTAGAGATAAATAAAGAAAATATTATAGTAGGTTGTAAAAAAGGTACGATTTGTATATCTGAAGTTCAACCTAATTCTAAAAAACAGATGAAAGTAGTAGACTATATTAGAGGGAAAAGGTTATCAATTGGGGATACACTATCTTAAAGAGATAAACTCTACTCAAACTTATTTAAAAGATTATATTAAGAATAATGGTTATAGTAATGCTTATTTAGTTTATACTAATAATCAAACAGATGGTATTGGTAGTCGTAATAATAAATGGATTGGTGTAAAAGGTAACCTATTTTTCTCTTATGTAATAGATATTAAACAATTACCTTCAGACCTTCCTATTCAATCTGCTTCAATATATTTTAGTTTTATATTTAAAGAGATATTAAAAAAATATGGTTCAGATATTTGGTTGAAATGGCCAAATGATTTTTATATAGAAAATAAAAAGATTGGTGGTACCATAACAAATATGGCTAATAATTTATTATTTTGTGGAATAGGATTAAATTTAAAATATGTCCAAAAAGATTTTGGTTTTTTGGATATAAAATTTCAAGATATTTTTTTGAATGAATTTTTTGATAGCATATTAGAAAAAAAAACATGGAAGCAAATATTTAGTAAGTTTTTGATAGAATTTGAAAAGAGTAAAAATATGAAAACAACTATTGATAATAATAAAATATTATTAGATAGAGCAAAATTGAACCTTGATGGTTCAATTTTAATTAATAGTAAAAAGGTGTACAGTTTAAGATGACTCAAATAATAACTATTGCAAATCAAAAAGGTGGTGTTGGTAAAACAACAACTGCCGTTAATCTAAGTGCTGCATTAGCATTAGAGGGAAAAAGGGTATTATTAATTGATGCTGACCCTCAATCTAATGCCACAACAAGTTTAGGCTTTCATAGGGACTCTTATGAATATAATTTATATCATGTTATGTTAGGTACAAAAGAACTAAATGATATTATTTTAGATGTAAAAACTATAGAAAATTTAGATGTTGCACCATCTAATATTGGTCTTGTTGGTATAGAAAAAGAGTTTTACAATAGCTCAAAAGATAGAGAACTTGTTTTAAAAAGAAGTATCGATAAAATAAAATCTAATTATGATTTTATTGTTATAGACTCTCCTCCTGCTTTAGGGCCATTAACAATAAATACATTAAGTACAGCAACATCAGTACTTATACCTATACAATGTGAATTTTTTGCCTTAGAGGGTCTAGCACAGCTTTTAAATACTATTAAACTTATTAGACAAACTATAAATAGACAATTAGAGATAAAAGGTTTTTTACCAACTATGTATAGTGGTCAAAATAATTTATCAAAGCAAGTTTTTGCTGACCTTGCAAAACATTTTGAAAATAAGCTATTTAAATTTAACAACACATCTTATGTTGTTATACCAAGAAATGTAAAGCTAGCAGAATCTCCTAGTTTTGGTAAACCTATTATGTTATATGATCCAAAATCAAGTGGAGCTAAAGCTTATATACATTTAGCAAAAGCAATTTTAAAATAAAGGATAAATAATTTATTAACAATTTTTACAGATGATAAAACTACTCAAAGTTTAATAGTTGATGGAGCTAGATTTAAAGATTATAATTCATCTTTTAATAGATTTAATGCGAAATTAAATAATTCTATCTCTGGAAATGTTATAAAATGGTTTGTTAAAGATAAAGAGAAAGATATTAAATACCCTTTAGAATATAATAATAGAGGTGTTTATCTAAAAAAGTTTAAAATATTTTTAATAGAAAAACGAAATCAATTTTTCAAAAATGAATGGCATAAATTATCAAAAAGAGTTACAGAATTTTTTAAGATAAATAAAGTTACTCATCTTTATATTTCAAGAAATTTAACATTTGCTAAAAATCAAGGAGATATAAAATTAAGAAAATCAACTAAACAAAACTTTATTCAGATACCTTTTGGAAAATTATTAGATTATCTTCAATATAAAGCTGAAGAGTTAGGGATAAAAGTAATTAATATAGATGAAGCCTATACATCTAAGACATCTTGCATAAATGCAGATGTTTTTGCTGTGCAGGAAAAAGCTAAAAATAAAGAACCAATTTTGACTAATGACTTAAATGCAAGTCGTGTTAAAAGGGGACTTTTAAAAGATAAAATATCAAATATAGTTTTTAATGCAGATATAAATGGTGCAGTTAATCATATAAAAGTATCTACAAAACAATGTTTTAAATGGCTAAAAGATTATATGTTTAAAATTGCTAATCCTATTAAAATAAAAAGCGACTATGAGTTTAATATATTTTTATTAAATAGTGTGTCGGATAAATCATTTTTAATTAAATTAAGAAAGGAGCGATGCAATTTATAGATATTTTACTATATTTTTATAGTAAAATATCTATAGGTTTAAGTCATCGGAATATTATGGCATTAGGCAGAGGTCTTGGTGAACTTTTAGGTGAAATTGGAACAGCATATCAAAATGATAGCAAAGTAGTTACAAGTAAAAATACAGTATTAGAATTAGATGTAGAACTTATAAAGCCAAATCCACATCAACCAAGAAAAATATTTAATCAAGAAAAACTAAAAGAGCTTAGTAGCTCTATAATTAATAATGGTTTACTTCAACCAATTGTAGTAACAAGAGATGGTGGGAATTACCTCTTAATAGCAGGTGAAAGAAGACTACGAGCTACAAAATTAGCAAATATACCAAAAATCAAAGCAATTATAGTAGAAGTTAAAGACTCTAAATTAAGAGAGTTAGCATTAATTGAAAATATACAAAGAGATGACTTAAATATTATGGAGATTGCTTACTCTTATGCTGGACTATTAAATGACTATAAAATAACTCAAGAGGAGTTATCTAAAATAGTATCAAAAAGTAGAAGTAGTATTGCTAATACAGTAAGATTATTAAGTTTAAGTAAAGATACAAAAGAGAAAATAAGCCTAAATCAAATAACACAAGGTCATGCAAAACTTATAATTGGTATGAGTGATGAGCAACAAAAACTTATGGTAAACTCTATAATAGGTCAAAAATTAAGTGTTAAAGATACAGAGGTATTAGTAAAACAATTAAAAGATGAAAATAAAGCTCCTCAAGAGAGTCAAAGAACTACAATATCAGAAAAAACAACTTATGACTTTAATAAATTACAAGATATTAAAAATAGAGTTAAAAAAGATAATTTAGATATAAAATTTGATAAAGACTATTTTAAAATAAAAATAAATTCTCAAGAAGATATAGAAAAAATAGCTAAATATTTTAGCTAATTTTTTCTTTTTTATTAATTACAAACTACCAATCAATTGATTGTAGTTTACCTGTTTTAAGTGTAAATAAAAAGCTTTTATTATAGTTTACTCTTATTATACCTAATTGACTCTTATTACCCATTGTTTTTATATATAAAATAGATTTACCATCTTCTGAAAATTTTGGGAACTGGTTTCTTCCATTTGTTGTTAATCTTCTTACATAGTCACTATGTGTAGCTATTAAATATAAGTTAAATGTATTACCTCCAAATTCATTATCACTCTCTCTACTAGAATAAACTATATAATCTTTATATGTTGTACATTGAGAGTTATTTTTACCGTGATAAAGCATTCTTTCAACACCTTTTTGACCTATTGTTTTAGAGAAAATATTAGGATATCTTAATCTATCTGAGATAAAAATAACTTTTTTATCATTTTCAACAAAACTTCCACCAACATCAATACCACTATATTTAGTAATTCTTGTTTTTACTTTATCTTTTATATTATAAGTATATATATCAGGCTGGCCTTCTGGTGCCATTGTTAATATAATTTTTTTACCATCTTTACTAACATCAGAACATACTAACATACCATCACTAGATAATATTCTTTCTGTTTTCTTAGTGTATAAGTTTTGTTTTATTAAAGTAGGTTTTCCGTACTTGTAAGTAGTATAATAAAAACTTTCTTGCTTATCATTTACCCATTTTGGAAATATATTTAGATTACCTCTAACAACAACAGCTTGATATGTAAGAGTATAATCAGATATAACAATTTCACTCTCTTTAGCATTTAAGTATCTTGAAAATATAATAAACCTATCCATCCATTTAATAGATGGAGCTTTCATATGACTATTTACATCTATTGATATTTTATGTGATAAGAAAGGATATCTATTAGCATTTGATATATTATAAACTTTATTTAAAATAACTTTTTGACTATTTACATCATATAGCTTAATATTTGCAACAATACCTTTAGTAGCACTTTTTTTAATTTTTAATAAAAGATATAACTCTATAGCATTTTGTTGTAATAATGAATAATTAGGAGTATCATCAAAATTACTCTCTATACTTATATTACTTTTTGAGAAATGACCACTTACTTGTAAATCTTTCTCAATTAAAGCATCTATTTTGTTAGCTAAATCACTATTTAGTTTTGTATCACTAGATACAACAACACTAATATTTGGAAGTATTGCTCTTTTTTTTGTTATCTCCATTGTAGCATCTAATCCAAATACAAACTCTAAAAATATAAAATATAATAAAATATGTTTAAACATAACTATCCTTCTGATTTAAATGTAATCTCTATTGTAACTGTTTTATTAGTTGGACTAATAGGATATTTTTTTAAGCTTTCCGCATCAAGATAATCTTTTAATTGATTATCAAACTCTATACTATTTGAATATTTTTTTATAACATAACTAAATCTACCCCTATTAGAGATAGTTACAATAACTATAGCTTTCTTATTATATATTAAAGGGTTCCATCCTTCATGAACTATCTGATTTATTTTATTAAAATATGGATCTGACTTTTTATCTGAACTTTTTGATTGTTTAACTATTTGTTGTTTTGTTTTATTATTGTTTTGAGATAATTTAGATAACTTCAAAACATTCACTTTCTTCTCTTTTTCAAATTTCGATTTAAATCTACTTGATACTTTATTCTTTTTTATATTTAATACTTTTGATTTTTCAACTTTTTTTGCAGTAGTCTTTACATTTGCAAAAAGTGATTTTAAATTTGTTCTTTTTTTTACACTTGTTGAAGCTGCTTTTTTTATAATCTCTTTTTCTACACTATTTTTTATTATTTCAGATTTAATAGGTTCTATATTTTCTATTTTCTTAGGTGTTTCTAATACTACATCTAGCTGTAAAACTGTCTCTTTTTTATTTGACTCTACTTTTATCACCTCTGTTGACTTCATATATAATAAAAATCCAAATACTACTATAGAGTAAAAAGATATTGATATAAAAGCAGAAATGAAAAATAATTTACTATTACCCATCTGTAATTAATGCAACTTTAAAAAATCCTGCTTCTTTAACTGTTTTTAGTATATATATGATATCTTCATATTTTAAATTTTTATCAGCTCTTATATGAACAGGTGTATCTCTATTTGTATTATTTGAAAATAGCACAAAACTATCAGCAAAATTTAAAAATTCATACTTTTTTTTATTTATAATTACTACTCTTTTATTTGTTAGTAATATATCTATTTTTTTATTTTCTTGAACTTTCTTAGAACGACTCCCTTTTGGAAGATTTATATTCTCTTCATACTCTAAAACTGGTGCAGTTACCATAAGAATAGCTAACAAAACTAACATTACATCAACTAAAGGTGTAATGTTTAGTTCTGGTTTTTCATCATAATTATACATAAAAATTATACCTCTACTTTCCAGCTAAAAGTATATCTATTTGTGATTTAATATAAGTATTTAATACATAAATTTTTCTTGTAACAATTTGATGAAAAGTATATGCAAAAATGGCTACAAAAATTCCAGCTGCTGTTGCTACTAATGCTTCACTAATTACAGGGGCTATCGTTGCAAAGCTAACTTTACTAACTGTAGCAAATTTTGCAAATGACTCTAATATACCTATAACTGTACCAAATAAACCTATAAATGGTGCTGTAGAAGATATTATTGATAACCAAGATAATCCACTACTAGCTTCTCTAATCAAAGATGTCTCACAAACATTTAAGAACTCTTTTGATATTTCAGTTTTACCTATGCAGTGTCCTATTCTAGATAAAGGATTAATCATAGCATCTCTTGTAACTAATGAATTTAATTCATCTTTTTCAGCATTAATAAAAGAGTTTAATTGAAGTATCTTGTAGATGTATATCCAAAAAGTAATAATTAAATAAATAGATAGTAGTACTAATACACCTATGGCGATAGCACTACTATTATCATAATAATTTAATATTGTATCTAACATTAAGTTATATTAACTTATGCAAATGAAGTAATTCTTGCTTCAACAGCAGCTAAAGATATATTTGAATCTTTTACAGAATTAACTAACTCTTTAGCTCTTTCTATATTTTTAGCAATTTTAGAATTTCCTTTACTTGATAATAATACAGCCCCATCAACTAAAATATCTACTTTATTTTCAGAAACTTTTACATGTCCCCAATTTATAGCTATCATTTCATCTTTTGAGTCTGTATTTGTAATATCAATTACACCCACTGTTAAAGCAGATACTAAAGACGAGTGATTTGGTAATATTCCAAATTCACCATCTTTACCAGGTAATACTACTGTTTTAACATCATCACAAAATATTTCACCAGTTGGTGAAACAATTGATAATTTTATTGTATCCATATTATTTACCTTTTAAGCTATTAAGCTTTCATTCCTTCAGCTTTTGCAATAGCTTCGTCAATTCCACCAACCATATAGAATGAATTCTCTGGCATATGGTCATAAGTTCCCTCTAAAATACCTTTGAAACCTTTAATAGTATCAGCAAGTTCTACATACTTACCAGGAGAACCTGTAAATACTTCAGCAACAAAGAATGGCTGAGATAAGAATTTTTCAATTTTTCTCGCTCTATCAACTACTAATTTATCAGCTTCACTTAACTCATCCATACCAAGAATAGCAATAATATCTTGAAGATCTTTATATTTTTGTAAAAGAGATTGAACACCTCTAGCTACATCATAATGCTCTGAACCTAAAACATCTGCACTTAAAATTCTAGAAGTTGAATCTAGTGGATCAACAGCTGGATAAATACCTTTTTCAGCAATCTTTCTATTAAGTACTGTTGTTGCATCTAAGTGAGCAAAAACTGAAGCAGGAGCTGGATCTGTTAAATCATCTGCAGGTACATAAACAGCTTGAACTGAAGTAATAGAACCTTTTTTAGTTGTTGTAATTCTCTCTTGAAGTTTACCCATTTCAGATGCAAGTGTAGGTTGATAACCAACTGCTGAAGGAATTCTTCCTAAAAGAGCTGACATCTCCGAACCTGATTGTGCAAATCTGAAAATATTATCAACAAACATAAGAACATCAAGTCCAGCTTCATCTCTAAAGTATTCTGCCATTGTAAGACCTGTAAGTGCAATTCTATTTCTAGCACCTGGAGGCTCACTCATTTGTCCATAACATAAAGCAACTTTATCAAGAACATTAGAGTCTTTCATCTCATAATAAAGGTCATTTCCTTCTCTTGTTCTTTCACCAACACCAGCAAATACAGAGTAACCATCATGTTTAAATGCAACATTATGGATAAGCTCCATAATAATAACTGTTTTACCAACACCAGCACCACCAAATAGTCCTACTTTTCCACCTTTTGCATAAGGAGCTAGTAAATCTACTACTTTGATACCTGTTTCAAACATATCTGTTGAAGTTGATTGCTCTTCAAAAGATGGAGCATCTCTATGAATAGACCATCTTGGAGCATCTTTAGATACAGCTTCACCTTCATCAACTGGCTCACCAATTACATTAAAAATTCTACCTAATACTTCATTTCCAACAGGAACCATAATAGGCGCTCCAGTTGAAATAACTTTTTGACCTCTTGTAAGTCCCTCAGTCATATCCATAGCAATAGTTCTAACTCTACTATCACCAATATGTGCTGCTACTTCTAATACTAATCTTTCTTTAGTACCTGGTACTTCTATTGCATCATTGATTGCAGGTAAGTGTCCGTCGAATTCAACATCAACTACAGGACCCATAATCTGAATAATTTTACCTTCCATATACTCTATTCCTTTCTTTATTTCATCGATTCAACACCAGAAATGATCTCTATCAATTCTGTTGTAATCGCAGCTTGTCTAGCTTTATTATATTCTACTGTTAAGTCGTTTACTCTCTCTTTTGCATTATTCGTAGCATTTTCCATAGCTTGCATTCTAGCACTATGCTCTGCTGCTAAAGAATCTATTAAAGAATAATACATATTAAAGTCTACATATTTGGCAGTTAATTCATCTAAAATCTCTTCATCATCATCAGGTTCTATCTCTAACATTGATGAATTATCTTCTAAATGTATCTCATCTAAAGAGATTGGTAAAATATCTTTTGTTCTTAATTCTTGTGATAACATATTAAGAAATCCATTATAAACCAATACTACTTTATCAGTTGTACCATTATTAAAATCTTCAAATGAATCTTTTATAAATTCAGATGCTTTTTCATATGTAGGTGCCGAACTTAATCCAACAACTTTCTTTTCTAAATCCACACCTTGAAAATTAAAATAATCAATCCCTTTTCTTCCTGCAACTTTTAATCTAATATTTGAGCCTTTACTTGTATACTCTTCTATTAAACTTTTGATTTTTTTGATAGTAACCATATTGAAACCACCACAAAGACCTTTATCTGCTGTAACAAAAACAATATCAACTGTTTTTGGATTTTCATTAGGAATAAAAGCACGACTTATACTTTCATCATCATGTACATTACTAATTCTAGTTGCAATTTCTGATAAAATATCATTAATTTTTAAAGCATAACTTTTCGCTTGCTCAGACAATTGTTGAGTTCTTCTTAATTTTGCAGAAGATACAAGTTTCATAGCTTTTGTAGTCTTCTGAGTATTCTTAACACTCTTGATTTGTCTCGATATATCTTTTAAGTTAGCCATAATTTAAATCCTACTTCGCTTGAAATATAGTTTTAAACTCGTTTATAGCACTTTCAAGTGTTTCTTTAATATTATCATCAATTTTCTTTTTAGAAACAATATCATTTAATACTTCAGAATACTTACCAGCCATAAATTCATGGAACTCTTTTTCAAACTTAACTATATCAGATGGTTCAATATCATCAATAAAACCATTTACACCAGCATAAAGAATAGATACTTGCTTCTCAATTACAAGAGGTTTATTAACACCTTGTTTAAGTAACTCTACCATTCTTTGACCTCTTTCAAGTTGAGCTCTAGTAGAAGCATCAAGGTCAGAAGCAAACTGAGCAAAAGCTTCAAGTTCTCTATATTGTGCAAGGTCAAGTTTTAAAGTACCAGCAACTTGCTTAGTAGCTTTAATTTGAGCAGCTCCACCAACTCTTGATACTGATAAACCAACATTAATAGCAGGTCTTATTCCAGAGTTAAATAGATCTGTTTCTAGGAAAATTTGACCATCTGTAATAGAAATTACATTTGTAGGAATATAAGCAGCAACATCACCAGCTTGAGTTTCAATAATAGGTAATGCAGTTAAAGAACCTGCACCTAATTCATCATTAACTTTAGCAGCTCTTTCTAATAGTCTTGAGTGAAGATAAAAAACATCCCCTGGATATGCTTCTCTACCTGGAGGTCTTCTTAATAATAAAGACATCTCTCTATATGCAACAGCATGTTTAGATAAATCATCATATACAATTAAACAATGTTGACCATTATCTCTATAGTACTCACCCATAGTAACACCAGCATAAGGTGCTAAAAATTGTAAAGCAGAAGATTCAGATGCATTTGCAGTAACTATTGTAGTATACTCCATAGCTCCAGCAGCTTCTAAAGAACCAACAACATTAGCAATAGTAGATGCTTTTTGACCTATAGCAACATATACACATTTTACATCTTGACCTTTTTGGTTAATAATAGCATCTATAGCAACTGTTGTTTTACCTGTTTGTCTATCACCAATAATAAGTTCTCTTTGACCTCTACCAATAGGAACAAGTGCATCAATAGCTTTAATACCAGTTACAAGTGGCTCATGAACAGATTTTCTAGCCATAATACCAGGTGCTTTCTCTTCAAGTAGCTTACTCTCTTTAGAGTCAATCATACCTTTACCATCAACTGGTTCACCAATTGCATTCACAACTCTACCTAGAGTTTCTGGACCTACAGGAACTTTTAAAAGCTCTCCAAGTCTTTTACAACTTGTACCTTCTCTTAATCCAGCACTTGAACCTAAAATAACAACACCAACAGATGCTTCTTCTAAGTTTTGGGCTAATCCTCTTGCTCCATTTTCAAATTCTACTAATTCACCAGCCATAATATTTTTAAGACCATATACTTGTGCAATACCATCTGCAAAAGATATAATTTTACCTGTCTCATTGATATCTACATTTAATTCAAAATTATCAATTCTTTCTTTGATTATAGAACTGATCTCATCAGCTTGAATCTTTGTACTCATTCAATTTCTCCTTTTTTTATATAAATCATCTATTTGATTTTTTCTAAACTGCTTTTAATATATGTTCAATAAGTTGTGCTTTTAATCTATCTTTAGAAAAACCAACTTCTATTCCAAGTCCATCTATATCAACTTTAATACCATCATATTTACATACATTTTGTGTTAATTTTAAAGTAACATCAAATTTAGCTGAAAATTGTTTATTTAATTTTGTAACTTCTTGAGCACTTAATTTTACATTTGTATGTATAATACCTGTATATGAATTATTTAAAACAGCTAACTCATTTTCTAATATATTAACAATATCTGGAATAATATCTAATCTTTTTTTCTCACCTAATAATTTAATTAAATTAGTAGTTTTCTTACTTGACCTTTTTAAAAAAGATAACATTAAATCTACTTTAGCATCAACAGTAATATCTGTTGATTTTATTATAGATGTAAATTTATCACTTAAAAAAGCATTAGAAATCGTATTTAATTCATTAAACATAGTTGTTAAAGATTTATTATCACTATCAATCATTATAGCTTTTACATATCTTTTTGCTACTAAATCAACCATACTATGCAACCTTCTTTGAAATTATATTTGTTAACTCTGATTGAGATAATTTAATATTTTCATCTACTAGTAATTGATTAAGAACATTTTCGACAACCTCTTTTTTTACTTTTCTAGCTTCAAGTTCTGTTTTATCATCAAAGTTTCTAGATAAAACAGCTATCTCTTGCTCTAAAGCAACTTCTACATTTTTTTTGATTGAATCTACATCATTATTTGCAGATTCTATTAACTCTACAGCAATCTTTTTTGCTTTTTCAACTTCAAGAGTTGCATCTGCAACTTTCTTTTTAGAATCTTTTACAAGTTCTTGAACTTCATCTAATTCAGACTGAATAGAAGAAGTTCTATTTCCAAAGAAATCTTTTAGCTTATCAGCTAGTAAGAAATAAACTATTGATGCAAATATAATAAAGTTTACACTTCTTTCTACTATATCTGTTTCAACTTGACTATCACTTGCAAATAATGCTAAAGGAACAATTGCGAATAGTGTAAATAATAATTTTTTCATACTTTCACCACCTTAGATTGAGCTTAGCTTAGCTTTTAAGCCTTCTTTATATAGAGGCATTTGTGAAACTAATGACTTTTCAAGAGTAAGTTTTTCTTCATTTAAATCTTTGATAAAAGAATCATATTTTTCTTCTAATTCAACTTTAAATGAATCAAGCTTAGAACTTGCAATATCATCAGCTTCAACTCTAGCTTTTTCACGAATTGAAAGAGCTTCTTTCTTAGCTTGAGAAATAATAGAATTTGCTTCTTCAAGCATACCATCTACATTAGCACCGTTGTTTTTGGCATTCTCTAAATCAGTTTTGATTTGAGTATCCCTATCATCCATATGCTTAAATAAAGGCTTGTAAAGACAGCTATTTAGCCTAGCAAGCACTAACAAAAATATAATACCTGAGCTAAGTAGTAATATTGGACTTATGTCTAACATCTTTTTCTCCATACAATTTTTACAGTTTAGTTATACACTAAAACTTAAACAAATTATATCAAATTAAACCTATAATATTTATTAATTAAAATATTTATTTGCTTATGATATTATAATTATAAAAAAAGGATATATTTGAAAAATATAATAGATTTAAATTATGTAAATGAGATTGAT
>JAYELQ010000085.1:0-2631 GCA_034717655.1 Campylobacterota bacterium | reverse complement strand
ATTTTTATTTAAATCTTTTTTTATACTTTCTCTATTTTTATTAGTATTATCAATCTTATTTATAATTACAAATACTTTATCAAAGAAATTTGTTTGTTTTTCTATATTTTGTAAGTTTCTAAGTTTATATAAAATATCTATCTCTGTTTTTTCATTAAATGGCTTAGATGCCTCTGTTAATATTATAACGATATTTGCTTTTGATATAAACTCTTCACTTTTTCTACTATCTAACTGATTATTTGAACCTAATCCTGGAGTATCTATTAATTCAATATTTTTTAATAAAGGTATATCTTTATAAAATGTGATTTTTTCTATAAAAACACTTTTTAATTCACTACTTAGCTCATCATCTTCAAGTTTTTTTATCTGAAGTGTTTTATTAAGATTCGATTTTATATCTTTTATCCCTTCTAGTATATATCTTAAAAGCTTTAAGTCTGTATCTATTTCCGAATGATTGATATTACCTTGTTTATATTCATCTGAATTTTTAAAATTATGAATTTCTCTTAATAGTTTACTTTTATTTTTAATAATATCTTCAATAGTATCATAAAACTTATCTTCAAATCTTATTGCTACACGAACATTTTTATCAATATTTCTACAAGTTGTTATCCATATATCTAAGATTTCATTTTTTGTTTTATATTTAATTTCAATATTTCCATCTTTTTTATTATCAAAATTATCTATATGTCTGATTGAAGTTATTGTTGCAGTTGCTCTTTCTTCTTTTACAGTAAGTAATTCTTCACCTACCAAACAATTTAAAAAAGAAGATTTTCCACTACTCATATGCCCAAATACAGCAATAGTAACAACATCTCTTTCTATTGATTTTATCTCTTTATCAAAACGCTCTTTTGAATCATTTATACTTGCTACTTCATTTTTTGTTGCAATATCTGATATAGTACTTGAAATTATTAATGTTTCAATAATATTTTTTTTAATTATCTTTGTTCGTTCAAGTAAGTTTTCTTCATTTTGTACATTAAAATCAAATTTCTTACTTTTTAAGTTATCTATCTGTAACTTAATAGAATTTTTGTTTATATTCATAAAATATCCTCAATATATTTATTATCACTTACTTAAATGATTTTTTATAATAATACTTTAAATCTCTAATAGAAGTAAATATGCTTAAATTTGCACCTAGTGGGTTAGTATCAGGTTTCTAACTATTTTAAAAGAAAAACTTAAAAAGTTCAAAGAATTATCTTCTTTTTAATAAATTAAAGATTTTAATTCTTTAATTTATTTTTATTAAATAACAACACCAAGTAACTTAACATACTGCTTTGGTATCTCTACTTTTTTATTATCTTTCAAAAAAGTTTCTACAACAGTATTTATCCATTCTCTTGATGTAATAACACTTTTAAAAGCTATATATGCTTTATCATTTTCTTCTATTATTTCATAATCTCTTATTTCCACTTTTAAGGATTCTTGTTCCCCTTTTAGCATCAAATCTAAATATATCTTTTTATTTTGACTATCTAAATCAAACTTTAACATCTCTCCAAACTCCTTTATATAATAATTACATGTTTTTTTGATTGCAAGAGAAAGAGCATTATCTTTTAACTCTCTAACACTTTTTTTAATTTTATTAAACATTATATTACACTCTTCTTTAACTATTTAAAATATTACTATATTGATACTGAATAAACTCTTTTGAATAACTTCTTTCCAATCTTCTAATTATAAAATGACCTCTAGCCATATTTTGAAAATGATCAATAAAAATTGTATTTATAAGTGCTCCACTTAATGCACCTATTAGTGGTATAGCTTGTGCCATAGCTTTTTGTGATACTTGAACACCAAACTTTTCAGCTATGGTAGTTATTAACTTTATTAATATAGGAGATTCTTTTGATAAACCTTTTGATGCTATATGTGTAACGGCCTCATTTACTTGACTAGCAAGTAGAGTTCTAACTGCAAAATATCCAGACTCTGTTCCATCATCATCTTTACTTTTTCCACCTAAAGCAAAAACTTCAAGACAGGCTAATTTAGTATCATAATTATTTATATCTTCCCCTTCACATCTCGCAATATCTATAATCGATCTTAATATTATAGTTGTAGATATCGGTAGTTCTATTGGTAATGTAACAAAACCTCCAGCACCACCCATTGCACCAGAAGTTCCAACTGCAACCTTATGCAATAGTTCAGAAGATCGTCTATTTTTGTTTTTTATAGTAAAAAGTGTAATATCCAAAGTTTTATTAAGAGAATTATTCGTAAATCCAACTACTTTATTTTGCCAATTATTTGGAAGTTTTTTGATACCATCTTCAACAGGAGAACCTATGATATTAGTTATTTTAGCTGCTAAACCTGGATTATCTAATAAATTCTTTGCAAACAGTAACTCTTCTCTATCTTTTCTTGTTAATTGTAACATCATATTTTACATCTCCTTTAATATTTTACATCTATTTATTTTATAATTTTATCTAAAATAGAGCAAAAAGCAGGTTAATCCGATGAAAAACACACTTTTCTTAAGTTTTCTATGAAAAATAGATAAAACTTAAATATAAAACCCTTTAAGTAAGGGATTCTACTTGCTATAATCATAATTAATAATTATACTTA
>JAYELQ010000084.1:0-2645 GCA_034717655.1 Campylobacterota bacterium | reverse complement strand
AAATTATTTTGTATTTTAAAAAAAGTCATTTTTTATTGTTTTTAGAGTAAATTTTCTTAAAAAGCTCTATTTATATAACTATATAAATTATTTTAAGCTGATTTTTATTTTTCGTGGGATTTACCTACCCCATAGCTAAAGCAAGGGGCTTTACACTACTTCTTGGTAAAGCTGTAGTAAAGCAAACTCCTAAAGCAATTACTACAGTAGCTAAGGTAAAAAGAGAAATTTCAGATGGTGTAGTTAATACTTATAATGAGCTTGAAAAAGAAAGATTAGAAAATGAGTTTGAAGAAAAAATAAAACAATTAAAAAGGAGATAAAATGTTTAATAAACTTAACAACTCTTTAGATTATGAGATTGATGAATTAGCTAAAAAAATAGCCATTAAAAAGCTTAGCGAACAAGGAATCGATTATAAACTTCTAAAAAATAGTGAGTTTAATGAACTTATTAAAGCAAGAAAAGAGATATTAAAAAAAGATGTAAAACAAGTAGGAGCTACTGCTGCTGTAACAATAGCTCTTACAATTTTAACTGGAGGTATATAATAATGAATACTGTAGCTGCTCAAACAAATGATTTAATTAAAAGTAGTAAAAGAAGCTTAGATTCACTTTTAAGAGATAGAGCTTATGAAGAGGTAAAAGAGTATTTAAAAGAAAAAGATATTGATATCACTAAAGTTAGTGATGAAGATATTGAAGTTTTAATTGAAGCAAAAGTAAGAGATATGAACAATACTTTAAAAGGTGTGGCAATTGGTGGGGCTTTTGCTTTTGTTGTATCTTCAATATTTGGAATATAAAATGTTTAAATTTATAAGTGGTATATTTATTTTTCAAAAATTCAAAAAAGAGCTTTTCTCTGTAATATTTATAATTTCTTTACTAATCTTGTTTAATTTTATTATGAATGATATAAGTATTTATCTAAGTGAGAGTTATTTTATTTTAATTAAATGGGGGATTAATATATCTTTGATACTATCTATTTTCTTTATTATAAAAGGTAAAATTTCTTTAAAAGAGATAGATAGTAAAAAAGAGATTATTTTAGAAAAAGAAAAGCTTTTATCTAAAGAAGATAAAATATTAAAAAAGTATAAATAAAGCAAAAATATAGGATTGACTTATATACTTTAATTTTAATAAAAAACTTTTTTCATAGACAAAATATGTCTATATAATATTCTATAATTCTTTTATCAAACAAATAAAAGGATTTAGAAAATGAATATAAGAGAAACATTATCAAGTTTTGGAATAACATCTATCTATCACTTTACAGATAAATCAAATTTAAAATCTATAGAAAAATATGGGATACAATCACTATTTAATATAGAATCTAAAAATATTAATGTTTCTTCTTATGGAGCAAACTCTCTAAGTCATAATTTAGATAAAAAAAAGGGATTAGATAAGTTTGTTCATTTATCATTTATAAAAGACCACCCTATGTATTATAATGCAAAAAAAAGGGGAACTATCACAACTCCTATTTGGTTAGAGCTAGATATATCTATACTATTTGAAGATGATACTTTATATTGTGATAAAGTAGCAAATCAAACAAATTCAAATATCTTTAAAATTGAAAATATCTTAGATTTTATTGATTTTGATAAAATGATAAATGAAAAAGACTTTTGGAAAAGAGTAGAGGTTAGAAAAGCTGAAATAATGGCTTATAACTCAATAAATTTAGATAAAATAAAAGGGGTATATTATGGCAAATAGACCAGTATTCACAATAACAAACAACAAAAAAGAGTTTTTTAAAGAGGTTGGTATTGATTTTCAATATTTCAATGGTTTCGCAGCTTCTCAAAAAGCAAAATCTATACAATCACTTCACGAAAATGCAAAAGCGAAAGGGTATAAAAATATACTTGAAGTATCTACAAAATCAGATAATAAGTTAGGTTGGAGTCTAAGTGCTTTTAATTTAATGGTTGATTTTCAAAGAGAGCATAAAATATCTTTAGAGTGTGCTTTTCAAGGTAGTAAAGTCTTTGAAGGGGATATACAACATAAAGATTTATATTATGTACAAAGTATTCAAGCGAAAAAAGACCCAAGATTAAAAGGTTCTAAAACTATTATAGGTTTTAATTTCAATGGAGAATTTTGGGAAAATGAACCTAAAACTGCTTTTTATGATTATCTTTATATCCAAACTTTATATAATAACTATCCAGATATTATAGATGAGCTTATGGGATTTGATACTTTTACAGATATAGAATTTAATCCTAAAAAGTCTATCAATTGCCAAGCTAGAACTTGTGCTATATTAGTATCTCTTGCTAAATTAAATCTATTAGATGAAGCTATGAGTTCAAAAGATAGTTTTATTGATATGATTTATAGAAGAGAACCTATTCAGTTAGAGATGTTTTAAAATATAAAAATTTAAGTTTAAATAGTGTATAATTTCTCATCTTTTTATTAAGATGTTATTTAAAAATATACTGTTTCTTCGTTAAAGTTTCATTTAAGATTAAAATTCTTAAAAAGTAGTAATAAATTATGGTATTTATATATATAAAAAACCATAAAAAAATCGTTAAAGTTTCACTTAAGATTCAAAACCCTTTATTTATCGTATGAATAGGGGTTACGACACTGACCCGACTTTT
>JAYELQ010000083.1:0-13050 GCA_034717655.1 Campylobacterota bacterium | reverse complement strand
AATTCTATAAAAAATTTAGAACCAACACTTGCTTGAAACTCTAGCTTATCAGCTTTAGAGTTATCTATAGCACTTTTTTGTAATAGAGTAGTACCTGCATAGTTTGTTTGAGATGCTAGTTTGTCAAATTGTTCAAGTAGTTTTACAATATCTTTTCTTATTATCTCTCTACCATCATTATTTGTAGTACCTGTACTTGCATCTATTAGTCTTGTTTTTACACTATCTAATATATTAGATTGTTCAGACATAGCTTTATCTGCAATTTGTATAAGAGCAGTAGCATTAGTACCATTTTCTAAACCTTGAACCATAGAACTAGCTTGTGTTCTTAATTTATCTGCAATAGAAACACCAGAAACATCATCAGCAGCTCTTGTAATCCTTAATCCACTATCTAACTTCTTATATGACTGCTCTTGTAATAAACTCGTTTGTGTTAAAGAGTCTAAAATTGCAAGAGAAGTTACATTTGTATTTATCTTCATAATTTTTCCTTCTTATTATGCTATCCTTTTTTTGAATATTTATTTAGTTTATAAATATATAATATCATATATTTATAGTCATTTTAATATTCTTGTCTAATTAAATCAAATTTATTTTCCAAGCATAGAGATTTTACTCTTCGGAATCAATCGATACCTATTAACTCATTATAAAGTAACATTTCTTAATATTAGATTTAAAAGAGAATAATATATTAAATAATCTATTAAGGGATTTTAAGATAAAATAATAACTAATATAGAGATATAAAAATATAAGGATTATAAAATTTTAAAGTCTAAAAATGATTTAAATCTTTTTTTACATTCTAAATCTAAATACACTACTAAAGATAAAGTAAATATTATTCTCTCGCCTGAATATTATTGGGTTAGAATATTTGATTTACCTTTAAACTCTACAAAAGAGGTATTAAATGTTTTACCTAATATGTTTGAAGATTTTATAGATATTGAAGAGCAAAGTTTTTATGTAAAAAAATTAGAAGATAATAAGTATTTGTCTTTTGCTTATAATGATAATAAAATTATCGAAGCTATAAAAGAGTCAAATCTAACTCTTTCTCAAGTTAAAAATATATATTTTGCTCAAATAGAGTTTTTGAGTTTTTATGATGAGGTAAATACTCATTTAAAAGTAGATAATATTAATTTATCATTTATTGATAATATTTTAGTTCAAATACCATCAAGATTAAAAATTAATGATAATATATCAAGTTTAAATATACAAAATATAAATTTATCAAAAGATAATATTTATATAAATGCGAGTTCTAAATATTTAGATAGTAAATCAGCATATAAATTATCTATTATTTTTTTATTACTATCAATATTTACTTTTGGGAAATATTTTTCAAATCAAGAGATAATAGATAAAATACCTACTCAAATAGAGAACTTAAAAGAAAATAGTAAAATGTTAAGTACCTCATTACAAACAAATGCTGTTATTAAAAAACTAGAAAAGATATCTTTAAAACAAAAAGGTATAAGAGAGATATTTAAATATATTTTATTATATAAAGATAATTCAAAAAGTGTTATTACATCAATGGAATATTTAAATAATACTATTAATTTAGAGTATGATAATGTTTCTGCTCCCAAATTAAAAGTATATTTAGAAAAGAGATACCAATTAAAAAAGATTGTTAAAAAAGGTAGTAAAGTTATAGTGGGGATTAAAATATGAAAAAAATAAATCCTGTTACTTTATTACTATTACTAATTATGTTATTTATGGTTTCTGCTCTTTTATTAAAGAAATCAAATCAAGAATTAAAAGATTTAACAGATGAATTAAATAATGTAAAAATTATATCAAAAGAGTATAGTACATTAAAAAGAAGTTGGAATGATAAGAAACAAACTTTAAAAACTTTAGATAAGATAATAAAAGATTCTAAGATTAAAAATTTATCAAAAGATGTAAAAAATAAAAAGATAACTATTAATATCCCTAACTCTTCATTAAAGAAGATATCAAAATTTTCAAATAAAATATTAAATAGTAATTTTATTATTTTAAAGTTTAAAATAACAAAAACTAGTCTATATATAGAGATGGGGTATTAATATGAAGTTTATATTTAAATTTTTTATATATATAATATTTTTTATATATATGTTATTGATATTTTTACCAAAAGAGAATCTATATTATTTTGGATTAGAAAAGTTAAAGTCTCAAAAAGTAGAACTTACTCAAGATAATATTATTGATAATCATATTGGATTATTATTAAATAGTATTAATATTAAATATGAGGGTATAGATATATCTAATATAGATAAAATTAATCTATCAACTTATCTATTTAGTTCATCATTAAATATAGATAATATTAAAGTTGATAGCTCATTTAACAAATTTGCACCTGAAAGTATTAAATTTATTAAAGTTAATCACTCTATTATTGACCCAACAAATATTATTATAAAATCAGAGTTTAAATTAGGTAGATGCGATGGTGTTATTAATTTATTAACAAGAACTATAAAATTAAATTTAGTAGTTTCTAATAAATTTAAATCTAAATATAGATATATAGTAAAATTACTAAAAAAAGATAAATCTAAAAAAAGTACAAAAGAGGAGTATTATAATTATGAATATAAATTTTAATACAATTATATCTAAATCTATCCCTTTTGTAGGATTATTATCTTTAGCTTATGGTATAAATACAGGTTTATATTATTATCTACCAAAAACTGTAGAGTATAATGCTGTTCCTAATGATTATAATATTGAATATAATAAATATAAATTTGATAATAAATTAAAAGAGGTTGTAGTAGTAAAAAAGAAACCTATTAAGAAAAAAGTTGTAAAGAAAAAAGAGTATAAATTAAATGCGAATATTATTTTAAAAGCTATCTACTCTTCTAATGATAATAGTGGTTGGATAATAATAGGTGAAAAATCATCAACTAAAACACATATGTTAAGTATAGGTGAAAAATTTAAAAGTTTTGAACTTCAGTTGGTTTATTCAACTTATGCAATATTTACAAAAGATAATAAAGAGTATAGATTAGATTTATTAAGTGAAAAAGATAAAAAAGCTAAATTTACTACAAAAAAGAATATTGCTGCAAAGAAAACTGAAACTATAAAATCAGAAGAGTTAAATGCAATTAAACAAGAGGATGAAAATCAGTTTGCATTAAAAAGAACATTAATAAATAATTATACTAAAAATTTAAAAAAAATATGGAGAGATATAGCTATTGATGATTATAAACAAAATGGTATTTTAACAGGTTTTAAAATAAGAAGAATTAATCAAAATAGTGTATTTGCAAAATTAGGTTTAAGAGATGGAGATATTATTAAAAGTGTTAATAATATAAAGATGACAAGTTATTCAAATGCTTTTAGTGTTTATAAAAAGCTGAGTAAAACAAAAGATTTAAGTTTTTTAATATTAAGAGATAACAATGAAATGGAGTTAGAATATGAAATTAAGTAAATATGCATTAAATGTAATATTAGGATTAACTTTAAGTGCAAATGTTTATGCAAAAGAGGAGATAAATGTAAATTTTAAAGCTTTAGAGATACAAGACCTTATAAAAATTACATCAAAAATAATAGATAAAAATATTTTAATGACAAATACTATAAAAGGTAAAGTTGATTTTATATCAAATAAACCTATTTATAAAGATGATATTTTAAATCTTCTTATTTATGTACTTGAATCAAAAGGTTATACCATAGTAGATAATAAAGGTATATTAAGGGTTCTTAGATTAAGTGATGCATCAAAATATAATATGCCAATTTATGGAGATAAAAAAGATATCAATGAATTTCAGATGATTACACAGATATTTAATATTAAATATGCAAATGTAGATTATGTAAGTTCAAAAATAAGACATTTTATCTCAAAATCTGCTAAATTAGTTACAGATAAAGAATCTAACTCTATGGTAGTTACAGATTTTGTATCAAATATTAATACTATTAAAAAAGTAATAAATATGATTACAAAAGATTCCAAAAAAGATATAGGTAATTATCAATTAAAACATATTGGGGGTGCTAGTGCTTTAGCAAATTTAAATAGTGTTGCAAAAACAGTGTTTAATCAAAAAATATTAAAAGAGAAAGTTACTATTTTACTAAATAAAGATACAAATAACCTTATGTTTGTTGGTAAAAAAGATAATATAGATTTTTTATTAGATTATGTAAAAAAAATAGATATAGAAGAGAGTTTAGTAGAAAATATAGTTGAAGTTGTTTATCTAAAAAATGCAGAAGCTGCTAATGTTATAAAAATAATTACAGGTATTATAAAACAAAAAGTATATAAAAATAAAGCTGATAAACCTTTTGTTTCAACAGATGCAGAATCAAATTCAATTATTTTAATGGGTCCAAAAAATGAGATACATTATATAACTGAATTAATTAATAAATTAGATATTGATAAACAACAAGTTTATGTTCAAGCTAGAATAATAGAAGTGAGTGAATCTAAAACAAAAGAGGTTGGTTTAAAATATGGTTTGATGGGTGGTTCTACAAGTAACTCAGGGCTTCTTACTTTTGCTGCTAATTTAGGTGGAAATGCTTTAGCTATATCACCTAGTGTTATGGGTCTTGATATCCCAACTATAGATAAAGGGTTAGCTTTAGGTGCTACTATAAATCTTCTAAATCAAAACGGTGCAGCTGATATAATAAGTGAACCATCTTTATTATGTATAAATAATAAAGAATCTTCTATTTATGTAGGTGAAACTAGAAGTATTAAAACAGGTACAACTACAACATCAGGGGGTAATATCAATGATACTTATACAAGGGAAGATATTGGACTTACTCTAAAAGTAAAACCAAGAATATCAAATGGAAATAAAGTATTATTAGATATAAGTACAAAAGTTGAAGATGTTGCCCAAACTACTACAAATGACCAACCAAATACAACAAAAAAAGATTTAGTTACAACTGCTATTGTTGATAATGGTGAATCTATTATTTTAGGTGGTTATATAAAAGCTAGAACAGAATATACAGTAGATAAAATACCTTTATTAGGAGATATTCCATATTTAGGTGCATTATTTAGAAATAAGATGGAAGCTAACGATAAAATAAACTTAGTTATTATTATTACACCATATATTGTACCTAAAACAAAAGATTTAAGTTATGTTAGAAATAAATTAGCTCAATTAAAAATATTAGAAGATAAATATACAAAAGATGCAGTTGTAAGACTTCAAAAAGCTAAAATACAATCTAAAGAGAATGATTTAAAAAGGGATTTGTTAAAACTAGAGTTGCAAGAGAGTGAAAAAAGTGTAGATGATGCTAGAAAAGAGTTTGATAATAGAGATAGTGTTCTAAAAAATAATTCATCTAAAACAAATGAGGAACTTTTACACGAACAAAGAGTTAATCAGATACTTGGAATATAAAATATGTTTAATAAAGAAGAGATACATAATCTTAATTTAGAAGTTGTAGAGTATGATAATTATGAATTATCATTAAAGAATTTTGTTTTATATACCAAAATAGAAGATGAGATATTTATAGCTTTATCAAAAAAGCATATGAGTATATCTTTTGATTATTTATCAAAACAAGATATAGATTTAGATATTATTTTTCTAAATGAACCATCTTTTGATAGGCTTTATAATAGATTTATAGAAACAAAAACAGATAAGCAGATGCTTGATATCACTCAAACAACAGAAGATGCAACTGTTGATGAAGATGATATGAGTATATCTGAATTTCTAAAAACATCATCTGATATTATTAATAGTGAAGAGTCAGCCCCTATTATTAAATTTGTAAACTCACTATTTTATCAAGCTGTAAAAAAGAAATCTTCAGATATACATATAGAACTTCACGAGTTTAAAGGGGAAGTTAGATATAGAGTAGATGGTGTTTTAGTAAAACATATTGAGTTAGATAAAAATATTATGTCTTTAGTTGTAAGTCGTATAAAAGTTATCTCAAATCTTGATATTAGTGAGAAAAGAATACCACAAGATGGTAGAACTGCTGTTAAAATAGCTGGAAAAACACTAGATATAAGGGTATCTATATTACCAACTTTTTATGGTGAGAGAGTTGTTATGAGAATACTTATGCAAAGTAGTGATATCCCAACTTTAAATAATCTAGGGATACCAAATAATATAACTAAAAAGTTAGCAAAATTAACTCAAAACTCTTATGGTATGATATTAGTAACAGGTCCTACTGGAAGTGGAAAATCTACAACACTACATGCCCTTTTACAAACAATAGAATCTCCTGAGAAAAATATAATTACAGTTGAAAATCCAGTAGAGTATAAAAGTGATAATATAAATCAAATTCAAGTAAATGAGAAAGTTGGACTTACATTCGCATCAGGGCTACGAAGTATATTAAGACAAGACCCCGATGTAATTATGATAGGTGAGATTAGAGATAATGAAACAGCATCTATATCTATACAAGCAGCCCTTACAGGACACTTAGTATTTTCTACCCTTCATACAAATAGAGCCCCTGCTGCTATAACTAGACTTATTGATATGGGATTGGAAAGGTTTTTAATTGCATCTTCTGTTTTGGGGGTATTAGCTCAAAGATTAATAAGAAGGCTTTGTGATGATTGTAAAGTTGAAGATGTAATAGCAGAACATCATCTAAAAGAGTTTGATTTACCTGAAAACCTAAGAGTATATAAAGCTTCTGGGTGTACAAAATGTAACCATACAGGATATACAGGAAGAGTTGCTATAGCAGAGCTTTTTATAGTAGATGATTCTATAAAAAATGCTTTACACGAAGATGTAAATGACCAACAACTTATGCAATTAGCAAAAAAATCTGGTATGGTTAGTTTAAATGAACAGATAAGAGATATGATACAAAATGGAACTACATCTTTAGATGAAGCTATAAGAGTTGGTATAAAATAGTTTGAAAAAAGGTTTATCTTTAATAGAGGTGATGGTATCTATTGTTTTATTAACTCTTGTTATATCAATAACTCTACAAATACAACAAAATAATATATTTTATTTAGATAAATTTAAAGATACTAAACTTTATAATAGTTATATAGGATTAATTGCCACTTCAAATAAAGAGAAAAGTAATAGAAATAAGAAAGTATATCTATCTGATATGATTAATTTTAATGATGATGATATTAGAAAAGAGTTTAAAACTATTAGAATAGAGATAAAAGATAAAGATTTAAAAGATATACCATTACCTAAAAATGATTATATTAAAACAGCTAATATAGTAGAAACTTCATACTCTATAGAAGATAAAAGTAAAAAAATCTTTTACTCTTTTAAATTAAACTATTAATTTGGATAAAAATATGAAAAAAAGTTTTACTTTATTTGAGGTTATGGTTTCTATATCATTATTTATGATTATAATACTTTTTTTATATCAAACTTTAGATATGACTGAAAAATCAAATAAATTTTATAGTGATAAGTTAGAGTTAACTAAAAATGATAATAATTTAAAGAAAATGATTATTTTGGATATTATGAATAGAGATAAAGCTATAAAACCTACTGATATTTTAGTAGATAAGAATGATAATAGTATATTACATTTCAGTACAAATAATATATATCACAACCCTTTTTATACAAATATAACATATCTTATATCTAACAAAGATAACTTAATAAGGATAGAATCAAAAAATAAATTTAATATTAAAAAAATAGAAGATGATTTTTTTGATAACTGTTATATAGATATCCTAGATAACAATATAACAAAATTTAAAATAAAAATACAAAAGGATAAAAGTATAGCTTTTTTGATTGAAAAGAGGAATAAAAGTAGAATTTTATTAAATTTAGAGTAGAATAATCAAAATAAAATAAGGATAATTATGAAATCTTATACAGCTGATATATGTGATAATAACATTGGTAAAGTTCAAGTTTTAGACCCAATATTAAAATCTTTTGGGGGTGTTTCTATGTGTCATGGTCAAATTGTTACAATTAAATTATTTGAAGATAATAAAGGGCTAGTAGAACTTTTAAGAGATAATAATGGTGAAGGTAAAATTTGTGTAGTAGATGTTGAGGGTGATTTTTGTGCAGTAGTAGGGGAAACACTTATGGGATATGCTTATCATAACAATTGGGCAGGTATAATTATAAATGGTTATGTAAGAGATACTCACCAAACAAAACAGATACCAGTTGGTTTATGGGCAAAAGGTACTTACCCTTATAAAAGTCAAAAAATCAAAAAATCTTTATTAAATACCATTTTGAATTTTGCTAGTGTTAAATTTAAAGTTGATAATTATATTTATGCTGACCAAGATGGTATTGTAGTTACTAAAAAGAATATTATATTATAAAAGGATTTTAATTATGTTTGCAATGTATGATGATGATGGATTAAGATTTCGTAGCACAATTGAGAATTTTTATAAAATACCTGAATTATCTCCCTCTTCAAAAATTAAAGAGAATAGAGATAATAAAGATAAAAAAAGTTTTGATGAACAATTAAATCAAGATGATAAAAAAACAGAAGAAGCTAGAGATAAATATAAACAGATGGCAAAAATTGACATTATGCATGAAGTGTTTCATGTGGAACAACTAATGTCAAAAGTAACTGCTACTATTGTTGATAGTTATAGTATAAAAGAGTGTTATGATATGATGCAAGAGAAAAAAGTACAACAGTTACCTATTTTTAAAGATAATGAAAATCGTTTAAAAGGTATTGTTACTTTTCACGATATCACAAGATATATATTTGAAAATTTAGATGTAGCAGAGATTGCTTGTCAAAATCCTGTATCTACTATATCAAGAAAAGAGGTTATGACAACCGACCCTATGTCAGATATAAGAAGAATAGCAAAAGTTATGATAGATTTTAATATAAATGCTATGCCTATTGTAAATGAAGATGATAGACTTGTGGGTATGATATCAAGAAATGATATTATTAAAGCTGTTGCAAATATTCCACATCTTCAAATATGGACTTAGATATATATGTATAAAAAAGGTTTCGTTTATATATATAGTATAGTTATTAGTACATCTTTTTTTATAGGTTGTTCTAATACTCAAAATGTGGTTTATTTAGATAATAATATATTTAAAAAAGATAATAACTCTACAATAATAGAAACAACTCCAGATATTATAGATAATAGTTCTATTAAATCAAATAAAAGAATAATTATCCGTAAAGAGGAGGATACTATTATTAGTTCTATTATAAAAGATAATATTGTAGATGAAAATATATCTAAAATTATTAGAGAAAATAATGACACTATAGCTATTTTATTATCAAGTTCCAAAATAGGTAAATATGCTCTTGAGACAACAACTGCTATAAATACCTTTCTATTATATAAAAATAGTGATTTTAATATTGAAATTTATGATATAGATAAAATAGATATAGAAGATATAAATAAAAGCTTTAATAGTTTTAATATAAATAAAATAATGGGATTAATACCTATGCAAAGTATAAATATATTAAATAAAATATCTCAAAATGAAAACTCAAATATATATCTACCATTAGTTAATAAAAATGATGCAGATATAGATAAACTAAATAATAAAGAAACTATTATATTTGGTGGTATAGATTATAAAAAACAATTTGAAAAACTAAAAGATTATGCTAATAGCAATAATCTAGTAGAGCTTTACGGTGCATCTGCTATAGGTAATTATCTACATAACACTTTGGGTGAAAAATCTGTAAGATTAAATAGAAAAATAGATGACCAAAGTGCTAGGTATAAAAATATATTAAGAGAATTTAGAAGAAAAAATTACTCTATAATCTTAAACACATCTATTGTAAAAAGTTCTATCTTATTATCTCAAATATATGCAAGAAATGTACATACAAAACATATCTTATCTACTCAATTAAACTATACTCCATTACTATTCTCTCTTACTCAAAGAAACGATAGAAGAAAATTTATTGTAGCTAACTCTATAGGTTATATACCTAAAGATTTAATAGTATATAATAATATTATGAAAGAGAATATCTCTTACAATTGGGCAAGTTACTCTACTATAGTTGGTCTTGAATATCTTATCAATAAAAATATCTCTATATTCAAAGATTTATCTTTGGAAAATAATCAAATTATATATCCTATTAAATTATATAAAGCAAATAGAAGGTCGTTTGAACTAATAAAGTAAAAGTTAATATATTAAAGGATTAAAATGAAAGATTTAGTAGTAAAACAAGATAGCAAAGTAGTATTATCAAAAACAAAAACTCTTTTTGATATAACAAAAAAGATTTTAGATAAAGAGATAGTTGTTAAAAATAAAGATTTAATAAATCCAAAAATATCTTATGACCAAAACAGAGCTATAGAGTTTGATGATGGTATAGAGGTGTGGGTAGATGAAGAAACAGGGCTTTTTTGGGAGATAAAAACCAAAGAGAATATAAAACATGAATATGTGTGGAGTGAAGATAATATAGAAGAAGCAGTTTTTCCTGAAGCTTTAACAGATGATGTAAAAGATGCTTTTAGTTATGCTAAGAAGTTAAACTCTATTAATTATGGTGGGTTTAATGATTGGAGGGTACCATCTATAGATGAGCTAAAAACTATTCTAACCAAAGATGAATCAAAGATAAAAGGGTATGCTGATCAATATTATTATACTAAATTACCACTTGCTAAAAATATGAATTACTATTATTGGTCTGCTACTACAGATGTACTTTATACAGACTATGCTTGGTATGTGGATTTCAATAATGGCGTTGATAGCAACGGCGATAAGACTTATAGTGTTTATGTTCGTTGTGTTCGTCTTGGAGGACAGATTGCTCATTAAAACTAGCTTTGCTAGTTTACTTTAAAAGGTTTGAAATGAAAGAGATAATAAAAAGATTAGAGATTATAAAAACATCTATTACTATAGAGGATGAAGAGATTATAGAGCTTCAAATAATGAAATTAAATAAACTTGATACTAATAGTGAAGCTGATGAGATTATAACTAGATTAAATGATAGTGATTATAGTAGTGCAATAGTTTTAATAGAAAATTATATCCAAAAATATAATGGTTTAGTTGTGTATGAAGATAAAGAGATACAAGGGTTAAAACTAGAACTTAAAGTATTAGAATCAAAACTCCAATCTCTAAGTGAAAATAAAGATGAACTATTAAATACCATAAATGAGTTTAATATTGAGTATAATTTAAAATTAGGAGATATAATAAGAGATATACTTGATATTCAAAATGAGATATTATATAAAGAGTATATAGCTAAAAATAAACATTATCAAGCATTAAAAGAAAAAACTCAAGAATTAAAGAAAAAATTAAATGACCTTGACCCACTTGAAGATGATGAATATGATGAGGTTTATGAAGAGTTTAAAGAGAGTAAAAAAAAGTATCAAGATGCAAAAGATGAATTTGATAAACAAGAGAAAGATTATAACGATAGTAAATCTGAATATGAAGAGTTTAATAAAGAGTATGAAGATATAAAAGAGAATACAAAAGAACTTAATAAAGATGATAAAAAAGAGCTAAAAAAACTTTATAAGATGGCTGCTAAGCTTTGTCACCCTGATATTGTTGATGATGAGTTTAAGGAAAAAGCCCATAATATAATGCAAGAGCTAAATGATGCTTATAGTAAAAAAGATTTAAATAAAATTAAAGAGATATTATATTCTCTTGAGAATGGAGATGGTTTTGAAGTATCAAGTGAAGTTATTAATAATTCAGAACTATTAAAAGCAAAAATAGAAGAGTTAAAAGAGCATATAGAGAGTGTAACTACTGAGATAGATAATATTAAAAATAGCGATAGTTATAAATCTATTATAGATATAGATGATTGGGAAGATTATTTTAAAAGTTTAAAATCAAATTTACAAAATCAATATGAAAACTTGAAAAGAGAAAAAGATAGTATCCAAAAAGAGGACTCTAATTATTGGGATAAGGAGTTTTGATTTTGGATAAAATTAATATTTTAAAAGGAGAAACTTTGAATTTTAAAAATATAAAAGAATTTTATGACTTATATAATATTTCTAATAAAGAATTAGGAAATTTAATTTTAAATCATAGTAAAGACATTAAAGAGTTTAACAAAATTAATTTAGAAGAATATAATACAAATCTTTCTAAAATAATATATTTTTTGATTGAAACTATAAAAAATAAAAAACAAGAAGATTTTAATAAATCTTTTGAATGTTGTTTAATATATATGCAAAAAGGAGAATTTGATTCTATTAATGATTTTGCCTATATTATAGAGATGTTGTTGTTTATCTCTAAAACTTTTAAATTCAATATAGATGATTGGATTAATAAGTATTATGAAGAAATATATAAAATTAATGATAGCTTAAATTTGTTATGGTTTAATGAAGCTTTGATTAAGAATAAATACTGCAATGATAAAAAATTAATAGATTATAATTTATTAAATTTAAATTATCACCATACAAAAGATTATTTAGAGATTTTAGATAAATATTGCAAAAAAATTAATATAGAAGAACTTTATATCAATTATGCAAAAAAATTAGAAAAATTAGCTTCTAAGGATAAAGGATATAAATCAATCTATTTTTATGAACTAGCTATAGATATATATCGAAAATATAATAAAACAAGTGATATAAATAGATTGAACAATACTAAAAATAATATTCAATATGACTTAAATAATTATAGTATAGAGATACCTATGGAAGAAATTAATAGATATATAGTAAGAATAAAAAAAGTTATAGATGAAAAATTAATAGACAAAGATACAGAAAGTGTTTTTAACATATTATTTTCTAATTTATTTTTACCTAAAAAAGATGATAATATAAAAAATACAATAGAAATTCCTAGTACTTTAAGGATGTTTGGAAATATTGTTTCAATTGGAAGTGGTAGAAAACAAGTTTTTAAAGAAGAAGATAAAAATAGATATTTGCAATTTAAAAATTATTGTATTTCTTTA
>JAYELQ010000082.1:0-2660 GCA_034717655.1 Campylobacterota bacterium | reverse complement strand
TTATTTAAATTTTTCAATATACCATTTATTGGACCTAGAAATTTAGCTTCAGTTGTATCTTCAAATAAATTTTTAACAAAAAGTTACTCAAAAGATAACGATGTTAAAACATTAGAGTGTAAATATTTTACAAAAGATGATAATATAAAAATAGATAACTATCCTATTATTATTAAACCTACAAATCTTGGAAGTAGTATAGGTGTATCTATTGTTAAAAATAAAGAGGAGTTAGATTATGCCCTTGATATTGCATTTGAATTTGATGAAAGTATTATAGTAGAAAATTTTATAAAAGATGTAAAAGAGTATAATTTAGCTGGAGCTAAAATAAATAATGAATTTATATTTTCAATTGTTGAAGAGCCACAAAAAGATGAATTTTTAGATTTTGATAAAAAATATTTAGATTTTAATAGAACCTCAAAAACAAACTCAGCTAATATATCTCAAGAAAATATAAAAAAACTAGAAGATGCTTTTAAAAAAATATATAATACTACATTTGAAGGTTCTTTAATTAGATGTGATTTCTTTATTATAGATAATGAGATATATCTAAATGAGATAAACTCTATACCAGGAAGTATGGCAAATTATCTATTTGATGATTTTAATGATATTATTAAAAAGTTAGCAAATAGTTTACCAAAAAATAAAGATATTCAAATTAATTATGAATATGTTAATAAAATACAAAATACAAAAGGAAAAGCCTAATGAAAATGAATAAAATTCTTATCTCTTTAGCAATAATCACAACAGTTGGATTTTCAAATAGTTATTACTCAAAAGTAGAACCTATTAATAATTATGAAATAAAATCTTCTGTAAGTGGAAAAGTTGTTTTAACTAATAATCAATTAGAGAGTAGTTATGTTAAAGATGATACTATTATTAAAATAGATAGTTATATAAATGAGATAGAGTTAAGAAATTCTCAAAAAAAATTAGAGATATTAAGAAATATTAGAGATATAGAGGAGGATACTTTACGAAGTTTTAATAAAGTATCTTCAAAATCTAAATTCGACAAAGATTTGCAAAAAATTAAAATACTTAATATAAAATCAAATATAACTGATTTAGAAACAAAAATAGAAACATTAAAAGATACTATAAATAAAAAGAATTTAATAGAAAACAATAAATATATATATGATATATCTGTTAAAGTTGGTGATTTTGTTAATCCAGGGACTTTATTATATACGGCCATTGATATATCTAGTGCTAAATTAACTATATTTATTTCAAAAGATAATATTAAAGATATTAAAAATAAAAAAATATATTTAGATGATAAAGAAACAGACTTTAAAGTCTCAAAACTTTATAAAATAGCAGATAAAAAACATATATCATCTTATAAATGTGAAATAAATATCCCTGCACCAGATGTTTTTTCTAAACTTATGAAAATAGAATTTAAATAAGATATAAATATTGACTTATAAACAACTATTTCAAGAACATAAAATAGTAAGACAACTATCTTATGTTCAATTTATTGCATATTTTGGAGCTTGGTTTTCAAATGTTGCTATATATTCTATCTTGGTTGATTTTAATGCTAGTGCTTTGTTGATAGCTTCTATTACAGCTATGCATCTTTTACCTAGTGTTATATTAGCTCCATTTAGTGGAAGTATTGTAGATAGACTTCCTGTAAAGAAATTAATGTTAGGTTTGTTATCAATAGAGTTAATAATGACCTTATCTTTTATATTAATAGATTCTTTAGATGATATCTGGATGTTATTTATATTTTTATTTATTAGAATGGGTAGTGCTTCTATGTTTTTTACAGCTGAGATGACCCTTTTACCCAAATTATTAAAAGGGGAAGCTTTAATAAAAGCAAATGAGTTACACTCTATTATATGGTCATTTACTTTTACAGCTGGTATGGCATTTGGTGGTATTGTAGTAAATAAGTTTGGGTATGATATCTCTTTTTTAATAGATGCTTCTTTTTTCTTAATAGCTATATTTATATTAATACAAATTAAATTTAATATAACACATACTAAAATAACTGAACATATATTTAAATCTATTAAAGATGGTATAGTTTTTCTTATTGAGAATAAATATCTATTTAAATATATGTTATTACATGCTTGTGTTGGTTTAACAGCATTTGATACTTTAGTAACTCTTTTAGCTGATTTTGAATATAAATATATTATATCTGTACCTTTAGCTATAGGATTATCAAATGCAACAAGAGCTTTAGCTCTTATGATAGGTCCTTTAATTATAAGTAATTGGATAAATAAAGATAGACTTTATTATGTTTTTATTGCGCAAGGGGTATCTATTATACTATGGGCTATGTTACAAAATAACTTTTACCTTGGACTTTTTGGTATGTTTTTAACAGGATTAGCAACAACTACTATATGGTCTTACACTTATGCTATGCTTCAAGATGAGGTACCTCATCTATATTTAGGGAGAGTTTTAGCATATAATGAGATGTTATTTATGTTATCTAATATCACTACAACTCTATTTATAGGTTTTATGGTAAATTATATATCACTATTTTCTATAACTATTATTTTAGGTATTATGTTTTTAATTACGGCATATATCTATAAAACAAAAGATTTTTAATTTATCTTTTGTTTTTTATTTTAATTTATTAAGTATTC
>JAYELQ010000081.1:0-2664 GCA_034717655.1 Campylobacterota bacterium | reverse complement strand
CAAATAAAAATATAGAAAAAAATAGCAATGTAAGTAAATCAACAATCAAAAGATATAGAAATCAAAGAAAACTAGAAAATAAAATAAAAAGTATGGCATTTCAAGAGTATATAAAGATGCTTGGGGGAGAGAGTGTTAAGGCGAATGAACCCACCCCTAATAATGAGATATTCACAATGGTAAAACTTATCAATTTTACCCTTAAAGAGTTTGAGTTTGAGTATAAAAGAACAGGTAAAAAGTTTAGTTTTTATCTGAAAGATAATGATAGTTTAGTTTTTTATGAGATGATGGAAGATGTGGAGCTTATGGTTGCATAATATATTTATTTGGATATAAGTGTTATGAAACTATAATGTTAGTCACAGAAGCAGACAAGTTAGAGGTAGGGGTCTGACCCTGGTTTATGATAACGATTGGAGATTACCAAATATTGATGAGCTTTATAGTATAACTGATGATACTAGATATAATCCTGCTATAAAAGAGATATTTAAGAATGTAAAGAGCACTTACTATTGGAGTAGTAGTAAATATAAAAATGATTCCTTTAGGGGTTGGATTATCGGTTTCAGGAATGGTTATGATTATGACTATGATTTATCTGATAAGAATTGTGTTCGTTGTGTCTGGTAGAGCGAGACAGTAATTGTTGAATTTTGAAAAATATAATTTTATAAAAATAAGGTATGGGGTCTGACCCTAGTTTAATTATAAAAAATGATAATATTACTATAGATGAAGCTGCATTAGTAGTAATAAACTATTTAAAACAAAAAGGTTATTTAAATGCTTAATACAATAAATATAGAAGATATTAAAAATATAGCACTCTATGCAGGTGTTGTAATAATGGATATTTATAAAAAAGATTTTACTGTTGATTATAAAGATGATAACTCTCCACTTACTGAGGCTGATATAAAAGCAAATGAATTAATATGTTCAAAACTCATAGAACTATATCCAAATATACCAATAATGTCTGAAGAGAATAAACAAACAGAGTTTGATATTAGAAAAAATTGGGAATATTACTGGTGTATAGACCCAATAGATGGAACAAAAGAGTTTATTAAAAAAAATGGAGAGTTTACTGTTAATATTGCACTAATCCATAAGAATACACCACTTCTTGGAGTAGTATATGCTCCAGTTTTAAATGATATCTATTATTCTAATGGTAATAACTCATATAAAAATAATGAAAAACTTCCTCTAAAAATAAATCAAAATCCAAAAGATAAACTTTCAGTAGTAGCTTCAAAATCACATCTTTCAACTGAAACACAAGAGTTTATTGATAAGTTAGATACAAAAGAGATAGAACAAGTTTCAAAAGGCTCTTCTTTAAAGTTATGTATGGTAGCAACAGGAGAAGCTGATATATATCCACGACTAGCCCCAACAATGGAGTGGGATACAGCTGCTGCGGATGCAGTTGTTAGAGGTGCTGGAAAAATGACTTACCAATATAAATCTAATGAACCTATGAGTTATAATAAAGAGAATTTACTTAACCCTTGGTTTATTGTTAAATAAGATGATAAATAAATTGACAAACTACACAATATCAAAACAACTTATAAAAAATACTAAAAACTTTTTAGATATTAAATACTACTCTATTATAGATAGACTTTTAGGTAACAATGGAGTATTTTATGGTTGGGGAAGAAAAAAGTCTGGAATTAAAGCTATAGAGTTATCCAAAAAAAATAATAGTAGTTTTTTATTATTAGAAGATGGATTTATAAGGTCACTTGGATTAGGTGTAGATAAAAGTCCTGCTTTTAGTATAGTAGAAGATGATATAGGTATATATTATGATGCTACAACTCCATCAAAACTTGAAAATATTTTAAATAGTTATAACTTTAAAAGTGATGAGAAGCTTATGAAAGAAGCTAGAAAAGCAATAGAGCTTATAAAAACTTATCATATCTCAAAATATAATAATGCTATTGATATAAAAGAAGATTACTTTAATTCTAAAGATGAAAAAAGAGTATTGATTATAGCTCAAACAGCAGGTGATAGTAGTTTAAAATATGGTATGCTAGATGATTTTACTACAGAAGATATGATAAAAGATGCACTTTTAGAAAATATAGATAGTGGTATATATCTTAAAGTTCATCCAGATGTATTAAGTGGTAAAAAATCATCAGATATAGATATAAAATCTTTAGATAAAAGAGTTAAAGTTATAACTGAGAACTTAAACCCTATATCACTTCTAAAAAAATTTGATAAAGTTTATACAAAAACATCAGGTATGGGGATGGAAGCATTAATAGTTGGTTGTGAGTGTGTTTGTTATGGTATGCCATATTATGCAGGGTGGGGTGTAACTATAGATAAATCAAAATGTAAAAGAGGTAAAAGAGTATTACGTATAGAAGAGGTATTTGCAGGGGCTTATATATTATATACAAAATATTATAATCCATATAAAAATAGGGTATCAGATATATTTGATACTATTAATGAAATATTATTACAAAAGAAAATTTTATAATATTTTAGTTATAATGTAGAGATATAAATAATAAGGCATCTCTATTGAATTCTCAAAAATATTTTTTTTATAAATTTTCTAAATTAAAATGGAAGTTGATTAGTGATTTTTTTTCTAGTGAAAAAACAGTAGAGATATATCAT
>JAYELQ010000080.1:0-2665 GCA_034717655.1 Campylobacterota bacterium | reverse complement strand
ACATTTCCTATTATACCTACTATTAGGGTAGCTACACCTATTTATGATGAAGATAATAATCTATTTGGAATTATTATTATAAACTCAAATACAGATAAACTATTTCATCTTGATAAATATAGAAATATAGAGGCAAAAGAGACATATCTTGTAGATAAAGATGGTTGTTATCTATTTCATAATGATATAGATAAAACATTTTCATTTGAATTTAAAAAGAGTTTGATATTAGTGATATTTTAGATAATAATAAAAGGTATGTAAAATATTATAAAGATGATACTTTAGCATTTTTTGCACAAAAAATAGATATTGGAGATAGCTTTATAGTTTTAAGTAAAAGTGCTAGTAATATATTTTTAAAAGAACAATCTGATGAATATACAAATAAAATGGTCTTTTATATATTAGGGGTTACTTTTATGATAGCTGTTTTTTCAGCAATACTTACAAGACTTTTAACTTCAAATATTCTAAAACTTACAAAAAGAGCTAAAGAGGTTGCTAATAGTCACGGTAAAGATATAGTTAAATTTAGTGACTTAAAATCAAATGATGAGATAGGGGAGCTTTCAAACTCTATTGAAACAATGGTAAAAAACTTATTGGAATCACAAAATAAGTTATCAAGTTTTGCTACTTCTTTAGAAGCTGAAGTTAAAGAGAGAACAAAAGAGCAAGAGATTTTATTATCTATATTTGATAAAGGTGATTCTGTATTATTTAAATGGAATAATGATGAAAATTGGAGTGTAGATAGTGTCTCTTTTAGTATAGAAAAACTTTTAGGATATACTAAAGAGAATTTTATAAATAATAATATTGTTTATTCAGATTGTATTTATAAAGATGACTTGCAAAGAGTTAAAGATGAGGTAGTTGTAGCTATGAGTAGTGGAGTCTCTTTTTTTGAACATAAACCATATAGATTATTAAATAAAGATAATAAGATAATATGGATACATGATAATACAATTATATTAAGAGATGAAAAAACAGATGAAGTAACACATTTTTTAGGATATCTTACTGATATTACAGAATTAAAAGAGTTAAATGACCAATTAGAGAAAAAAGTAGATGAGGGGATAGAGAAATTAAGAGATAAAGATGAACTACTTGCTCAACAAACAAAACTAGCTGCTATGGGTGAGATGATAGGGGCTATTGCTCATCAATGGAGACAACCTTTAAATGCATTAGCTGTTCAGATACAATTTATGGAAGATGATTTTGAAGATGGATTAATAGATAAAGAGTATTTAATAGAGTATAAAAATGAGAATATGAAATTAATTAATTTTATGTCAAAAACAATAGACGATTTTAGAAACTTTTTTAGAGTTGATAAGGTAAAAACTGTTTTTAATGCAAAACAGAAAATAGAAGAGACTATAAATATATTATCTTCTCAATTAAAATCTAATAAAATAGATATTATATTAGATGGTGAAAGTTTTAATACACTTGGGTTTGAAAGTGAGTTTCAACAAGTTGTTTTAAATATAATAAATAACTCAAAAGATGCTATTTTAGAAAATAAAATAGAAAAAGGTTCTATTAAGATAGATATAGAATTAGACAATAATATTGCTAAAATATTGTTAAAAGATAATGCAGGAGGTATCCCTGAAGATATTATCACAAGGATTTTTGACCCATATTTTACTACAAAAGAGCAAGGTAAAGGTACAGGACTTGGATTATATATGAGTAAAATGATTATAGAAGATAATATGGGTGGTAAAATAGATGTGATTAATAGCAATATAGGTGCTGTATTTAAAATAGAATTGGAGATAGATAGATGAAAGAGATTTTATCACAAATAAGATTACTCTATGTAGAAGATGATGAGAGTATAAGAGCTGTATTAAGTAGGGGATTAAAAAGAAGAGTTAAAGATATAGAAGTTGCTATAGATGGGGAGGATGGATTAGAAAAGTATCTATCTTTTAAACCAGATATTATTGTAACAGATATAAAAATGCCCAAAATGAGTGGTTTGGAGATGTCTAGTAAAATAAGAGAGATAGATAGTACTATACCAATAATTATAACATCTGCCCATAGTGAAAGTGATACTTTACTTCAAGCTATTGAGATTGGGATAAATGGGTATGTTTTAAAACCAATAGATAAAGATAAACTTTTCCAAACTATATATAATTATGCTAAAGTAAGAGTTTTAGAAAAAGAGATAAAGTTAAAAGATAAACAATTAATAGTACAAGCAACAGAGTTGGCTTTAGCTGATTTAATTAAAAACATATCTCACCAATGGAGACAACCACTTTCTGTAATAACAACTTTAGCAAGTATTATTAATATGAAAAATGATATGGATGAATTAGATAGTGATTTTATGAAAGATTCTTTATCTCAAATAATAGAAACTTCAGAAAACTTATCCAATAGTATAGAATTTTTTTATAATGCTACATCTAAAGTAGAATCTAGAAAAAGCTCTTTTAATATATTAGATACTATTAATAATCTTTTATTAAAATTAAAAAGTAAATTAGTAGAACATAATATAGAAGTTATTTTAGATATAAAAGATTTTGAGATAAATAGTGTAGAAAATATCATAAATATATCTATTTAATAAAATATTTTCAATAGATATATTTATGATATTTTCTACACTATTTATCTCAAAATC
>JAYELQ010000079.1:0-2670 GCA_034717655.1 Campylobacterota bacterium | reverse complement strand
TACCTATATTAAATAATATACTATTTTTAAATTTTGATAATAATTTAAGAGACTTTTATAATGGAAAATTAATATATAAAACAGATAATTTTATTCTAAATGGTGAAAGTGATTTTATGGTTGCAAAAGGTTTAATAGATAGTGAAAAACCATATTTCTTTATTCAAGAGTTTAAAAAAGGTAAAACAAATAGTGACCCAGAACCACAACTATTAGCTGAACTTATAAGTGCAGTTGAATTAAATAGTTGGGATACTATCAAAGGTGCTTATATAGTGGGTGCTATTTGGAATTTTGTTATTTTAGAAAGAATTGAAAAGCACAAATATCAATATTATGTAAGTATCAATTTTGATAGTACCAAAATAGATGATTTAAAAAATATCTATACAAATTTAATGTTTGTAAAAAATGAGATTATAGAGATAGTAAAAAATGAAAAATGAACAAATAGATAATTATAAAGAAGATTTAAAACAACTTAGTCAAAAAAGTATACTTTTAAAAAAATGTTATGAACATTTAGGTGCTATGATATTAATAGAGCAAAATCAAGATTATTTCTTTGATTGCTCATTTTATTGTTATAACTATCAACAACTACTTGAAAAAATGATGAAACATTGTATTGAGATAAATATTGGTGAATACTTTAGGGGTCATAAACTTAAAAAACTTCTTGAACTATTAATTCAAAATAGTGATTTTAGAGTAGATAAATCTAAGTATAGCCCTTACTTACTATATATTACAACTTGTGCAGAAAATTATAGATATGATGAAGAGATAGATTGTGAAGCTTTTAGAGAATCTTTTCTAATAACAAAAGATTTATTAGATGAACTAATCAAATATGCCTCTAATAAATAAAAACTAAGAGTAAATCTCTTAGTTTTTTTATATATTTTAAATAATATTATCTTGAATTAGAAGAGTTTCTACTTCTATTTTGGTTATTTGAAGAGCGACCCCCTCTTCCTCTTTTTCCACCACCTCTTCTAGCTTGACCTCTATTACTAATAGGTTTTGGTTTAATAGTTGGGTCAACTTTAAAACCCTCTATCTCAACTTTTGGGATATCTTTTTTGATAAGTTTTTCAATATCTTTTAAAAACTCTAGTTCATCTACACAAACCAAAGATACAGCCTCACCATCATTTCCAGCTCTTCCTGTTCTACCTATTCTATGTACATAATCTTCAGGTACATTTGGTAACTCAAAATTCACAACGTGTGGTAATTGGTCTATATCTATACCACGAGCTGCTATATCTGTAGCTACTAAAACTCTTATGCTATTATCTTTAAAATCAGCCAATGCTTTTGTCCTAGCACCTTGACTTTTATTTCCGTGGATTGCAGCTGCTTTTATACCATCTAACTCTAACTGTTTTGTAAGTTTATTTGCACCGTGTTTTGTTCTTGTAAAAACTAACACTTGATGCCAATTCTCTTTTTGAATAAGATAAGATAACATCTCTTTTTTTCTACCATTATCTACAAAATGTATCACTTGACTAATTGTTTGTGCTGATGTATTTCTTTTTGCTACCTCTACAAGTGCTGGTTCGTTTAAAAATCCATCTGCTAATTGTTTAATCTTATTTGAAAAAGTTGCAGAAAATAGTAAACTTTGTTTATCTTTTGGAACAAGTGCTAATACCTTTTTGATATCGTGGATAAATCCCATATCTAGCATTCTATCAGCTTCATCTAAAACAAAAAATTCAACTCTTGATAAATCTAAACATTTTTGACCAACAAGGTCAAGTAATCTTCCTGGAGTTGCTACAAGTATATCAACACCTTTTTTAAGTCTTGATATTTGTGGATTTATCCCAACACCTCCAAATACAACAGTAGATGTAAAAGGTAAATATCGGCTATAGTTTTCTATATTTTGTTCAACTTGAGCAGCTAACTCTCTTGTAGGGGTAAGAACTAATGCTCTTACTTGAAATTTTTGTTTTTTTACTGATTTTTTTGTTAGTAATTCCAACATAGGTAATGTAAAACCTGCTGTTTTTCCAGTACCTGTTTGAGCTCCTGCTAATAAATCTTTACCCTCTAAAACAACTGGTATTGCTTGAAGTTGTATAGGGCTTGGAGTTGTATAACCTTGGTCTGAAATAGCTTTTAAGATTGGTTTTGATAAACCTAATGAATTAAATGACATATAATTATGTATCCTCTTTTTTATAAAATACTATTATTATATCATTTTATCCTTTATTTAGATGCTTCCATCTTAACTAAACGACTATTTAGATAAAAAGTTCCAAAAGGTATAAGGGATAACAGAAAAGCTAAAGAATCAAATTTTATACCCCATTTTTCAACCATTGATGCCATAACTTGAGCATATAGAAATAATATAAATAATATTCCGTGTATCATACCTACTATTTTTGTAGCTTCGGGGATACCCATCATATATTTTAATGGCATAGCTATAAATAATAAAATTAAAAAAGATATCCCCTCTATTTTTGCGATAATTCTAAATTGTCCTATTTTTGTTTGTGGCATTTTATAGTTTCTCATGCTCTTTTATCATAACTTTTATCTCTTCTAAAATCTCTTGACACTCATCATATTCTAAATCGTTATTATTTATATCTTCTAATAAATCATTAAACTCATCTTGCATCTCTTGCATATCTTTTAATA
>JAYELQ010000078.1:0-2678 GCA_034717655.1 Campylobacterota bacterium | reverse complement strand
GTAAACCATTAGATAAAAATAAATTTATTGAGATATTAAATAAAGTTTATATCTAAAGTGATAAATAAATTAAGAAACATATTACATTTTTATAGCTATAATTAATACAATATAAAAAGAGGATAGGTATGTTGAATATTTTAATTATTGAAAATGATATTTCTATAATAGATAAAATTGTTAGTTCTGTAGGTAGTGTTATAAATAATATTAATATAGTAACTAAAGATAGTTTTAATTTGTATGAAATAGAACAGTCTATCAAAGAGTTTGATATTCTAATCTCAAACTTTCAAATTTCAAAAGCAGTAAGAGAAATAGATGAATTTATATCTATTTTTTTAATTATAAAAGATGATAATAGTAATATTTTATTAGATGCTATAAAAATAAATATAGATGGATATATAAAAACACCTATTGATGATTTATCTTTTTTTACTAATAAATTAAAATTAAAGAATGAAGCTAAAAAGAGAGAAAGTTTTAGAACAAATAAATTATATAATGTTTTAAATAATAATATTATATTTTCTAAAACTAATTTAGATGGAGTGATAACAGAAGTAAGTGATGCTTTTTGTAATATTACAGGATATACAAAAGATGAATTAATAGGTAATACACATAGTATATTAAGAGATACAGGTATTCCTGATGAGATATTTATGTATATGTGGAGTGTTTTATCTATGCAAGATAGTTGGAAAGGGGAACTAAAAAATAGAAAAAAAGATGGTTCTTCATATTGGGTTTCTATTGAGATTTCACCATCTTTTAATTATAAAGGGGAACTAATAGGTTATGAATCTATTAGTAAAGATATTGCATTACAAAAAGAGATAGAGATATTAAATACCTCATTAGAATTAACAATCAATAAAAGAACAAATGAATTAAAAATAGAGAAAGAGAATGCCCAACAAGTATTATCTAATATATTATTTCCCATTTTAATAACATCTCGTTTACGAAGAGTGATAGTTTATGCAAATCAATTTGCTTTAGATTTATATGATATAAATGAAAAAGAGTATATAAATAGACCTTTAGATGAGATATATACTCTAAAAGGTGGTGTTCAAGATGTTATAGATGAGATTACACAAACAGGTAGAGTAGATTCTCTTGAAAAAGTTGTAACAACACATAGTAATAAAACTTTTACAGCACTTTTATCTGTAATCCCTATATCTTATAATAATGAAGATTGTTACATAGGTATGACAATTGATATATCAAAACAAAAACAGATGGAAAATCAAGTAAGAGATATATATAATCATACTAGAGAGTCTATAGAGTATGCTTCATTAATACAAGGTGCTGTATTACCTGAGAAAGATATTTTATCAAAATATTTTAAAGATTCTTTTGTATATTGGATGCCAAAAGATACAGTGGGTGGAGATATTTGGCTTTTTAACGACTTACGACACAAAGATGAATGTTTGCTTTTATTTATAGATTGTACAGGACACGGAGTACCTGGAGCTTTTGTAACTATGATAGTAAAAGCTATAGAGAAAGAGATAATATTAAAAATAAAATCTGATAGATATTATGATATTGATGTTTCTCCAGCTTGGATTATGAAATATTTCAATAAATCTATGAAAACTCTTTTAAAACAAGAATCAAGGGATAGTAAATCAAATGTAGGTTGGGACGGGGGAATTATATACTATAACAGAAGAACACAAATATTAAAATTTGCAGGTGCTGAAACACCATTGTTTTATACAGATATAGATAATAAACTTAATTTAATAAAAGGGAATAGATATTCAGTAGGGTACAAAAAATGTGATGAAAATTATAAATATAAAGAGACTGTTTTAGAAGTTGAAGAGGGTATGAAGTTTTATTGTACAACGGATGGCTATCTTGATCAAAATGGTGGAGAAAAAGATTTTCCATTTGGTAAGAAAAGATTTCAAAATATAATAAAAAATAATCATATAAAAAATATGAATTTTCAAAAAAGAATGTTCTTAAAAAATATGAAAGAGTATGAGTCTATGGTGGAAAATAATGATAGAAACGATGATATGACAGTTATCGCTTTTGAGATAGATGAGAAATCAAAACATATAGAGATTATAAGAGAAGAGATAATTAAATATGAAGGTGTTATGAGTCAAAATGTTGTTGGGGCTTCTATGGATAATATAGAAACAAAAATAGATAATATGGCAATTCAAGGTGTTATATCAACTATAACAATTGAATGTTGTCAAAATATGATGAATTATTCTAAAAATAAAGAGCTAGATTCAAGAGAGATTGTACCTGCTGGATTTATTGAAGTTCAAAATATAAATAATCAATATTATGAAGTAACAGCTACAAATATAGTATCTATAGAAGATAAAGAGAAAATAGAACCAAAGCTAGTAGATATAAAATCTATGGATAAAGCTGCTATTAAAAAGAGATATAGAGAACTTAGAAAGTCAGGTAAAAATACACATCAAAAAGGTGGAGGTATTGGATTTTATGAGATAAGTAAAATAAGTGATAGTATAGAGTATTCATTTAAAAATATAAATAAAGAAAAATTTTATTTCACCCTAAAATCAGTTGTAAAACAAAAAGAGAAAAAAGCAAATATAGTTGAATAAAAGATTTAAAAATATATTTATAATTACATCATCTTTAGTAGTTATAATGCTTAT
>JAYELQ010000077.1:0-13208 GCA_034717655.1 Campylobacterota bacterium | reverse complement strand
TTGATTCTTTCAACTGTATTTTGAAATATTTCTATACTACACATATTATCCCTTAATTTATTATAATTATATTATAATATCTATATTTTCATTTATATTTACTTTATCATTTCTTATAAATAGATAAAATTATGTTAAATGAAATATTTTATATTATTTTATATAATTTTTTTTAATATATTTTACAATTTTTAATACTCCATCATCTAGAGAAATATTATCAGTATCTATAATAATTTCAGCATGTTTAGGCTCTTCATATACATCATTTATCCCTGTGAAATTTTCTAATTCGCCTTTTAAAGCTTTTTCATATTTTCCATTATAGTCTCTATTTTTACAAGTTTCAATATCTGCTTTTACATATACTACTATATTATTTTTAACCATCTCTCTTATCGCTTTTCGTGATTCTTTATATGGAGATACAAATGAACATACTGTAGATACTGAATTCTTTTGTAAAGTTTTAACTAAGTGTCCTATACGATGCATATGCCGATTTCTATCCTCTCTACTAAATCCTATATCTGGAATTACATCTCTTATATCTTTAGAATCTAGTCTCTCTAGTGGTATATCAAGTTTTTCTAATTCTTCATAAACTTTATTTGCAATTGTTGTTTTACCAGAAAGGGGAAGTCCTGTAAACCATAAATTAAATGGTTCTATTTTTTTTCTACCAAATTTTATTTTAAACCATACTCTTTCATGAGCCCAATAAAGTCCAATTTTTAATATACTTTCTATAAAAGCTGCTGCAATAGCTAAGTCTAATCTTCCAAAGAAAATATAAACTATAATAATCGTTGTACTAGTAGCCAATAGTCTCCAGCTAATACCTTTTACTATACTTCTTTTATTTGTATCTTTATACACTAATAAATTTCCTTACATTCCCATTCTGGAAAGTTATTTATAATATACTTATTTAATTCTATTTCTGCTTGAGTATATTCTTTATCTAATTTATTTTGACTTTCTCCAATAATAGAAGAGATAATCATACCTGCACCAACTGTTTCATTTGTATATCTATCTATAATTATAAAGCTTCCTGTATATCTATTATATTCATAAGAATCAACTGCTATATTTCTATCTAGAGATAGAGTACATTTTGCTATATCATTTAATTCTAGTTCTTTTGCCTGTATTTCTTCAAAAGTATTAATATCTTTTTTATATTCTATTGATTCAAAACTACCATTTATAACAGATGTTGCTCTTTTAATTATATATTTAAAATTTAGACTCATAGGCTTTTCAGACATCCATATTATAGTAGCAGATAGTTTATCTGATAGTTGAGGAATATTATTTGATTTTACTATCATATCACCTCTACTTATATCTATTTCATCTTCTAAAGTTATAGTTGTAGCCATAGGTGCAAATGCTATTTGAATACTTTCTAAGGTTGTATCTTTTGTTTTAACTCTTAAATCTTTTATATCATTTGATACTATTGATTTTACAATTGAAGTTTTTTTTGAAGGTAATACCGTTATATTATCACCTACAGATATACTACCACTTGCAATAGTTCCAGCAAACCCTCTAAAATTAAGATGTGGACGAGAAACATATTGTACAGGTAGTCTAAATGAACTATTTTCACTTTTTTTTATCTTTATTGTATCTAATATTTCCATAAGTGGAAGTCCTTCATACCAAAATGACTTCTTTGATATAGATAGTATATTATCCCCATTAAGTGCTGATATTGGTATATATGTAATTTTTAATTTAGAATTTATAATATCTAATTTTGATAGTACCTCTTTTTTATATTGTTCAACTATCTCATTATACCTATTTTGTGAAAAATCTACTAAATCCATTTTATTTATAGCAACAATTAAGTTTTTAATCCCTAAAAGTGATGCTATATAAGAGTGTCTTTTAGTTTGAGTAAGAACTCCTTCTCTTGCATCTATTAATATTATAGCTATATCTGCTGTACTTGCACCTGTAGCCATATTTCTAGTATATTGTTCGTGACCAGGGGTATCTGCTATGATAAATTTTCTTTTTTGAGATGAAAAAAATCTATAAGCTACATCTATAGTTATACCTTGCTCCCTTTCACTTGCTAGACCATCAACTAAAAGTGCTAAATCTATTTTATCACCAGTAGTACCACTTTTTTTACTATCTTTTTCAATGGCACTTAATTGATCTTCAAATATCATTTTACTATCATAAAGAAGTCTTCCTATAAGTGTACTTTTTCCATCATCTACACTTCCACAAGTAATAAATCTACAAATCTCTTTATTTTCATGCTCTTTTAGATATTTTTCAATATTTTTTGCTATTAAATCTGATTTATGTGCCATATTAAAAGTATCCCTCTTGTTTTTTCTTCTCCATTGATGCATCACCATCACTATCTATAAGTCTTCCTTGTCGCTCACTTGTAGTACAGATAAGCATCTCTTGAATGATTTCAGGTAGTGTTGAAGCTTCAGAATTTACAGCACCTGTAAGTGGATAACATCCTAAAGTTCTAAATCTTACATTTTCCACTTTTGCAGTATCTCTTAATTCTTTAGGCATTCTTTCATCATCTACAAATATTTTAGTACCCATATATTTTACTACTGGTCTTTTTTTAGCGAAGTATAAATCTGGGATAGATATAGATTCTAAGTAGATATATTGCCATATATCTAGTTCTGTCCAATTTGAAAGTGGAAATACTCTTATACTTTCACCTTTTTTATGTCTTCCATTATAAATATTCCAAAGTTCTGGTCTTTGATTTTTTGGATCCCATCTATGATTTTTATCTCTAAATGAATAAATTCTCTCTTTTGCACGAGATTTTTCTTCATCTCTTCTCGCTCCAGCAAATACTGCATCAAATTTATATTCATCAAGCATTTGTGTAAGTCCTTGAGTTTTCATAATATCTGTATGCATTGCACTTCCATGAACAAAGGGAGATATATCTAACTCTTTTCCTTTTGAATTAGAATAAACTATAAGTTCCATACCAACTTCTTTTGCTCTTTTATCCCTAAATTCTATCATCTCTTTAAACTTCCATTTTGTATCAACATGCACTAGTGGAAGTGGTGGGGGTGCTGGGTAAAATGCTTTTTGTAAAATATGAAGCATCACGGAGCTATCTTTTCCTACACTATAAAGCATAGCTGGATTTTGAAATTCTGCTACTACCTCTCTCATTATATGGATAGATTCTGCTTCAAGTTGTTTTAGATGGGTTAATTGTTGTTTATCTATCAATTTTAGTTACCTTTTAATATTATATAATTATTGTTTATTAAGTAGTTTATTATCTGTTCTGATGCTTTTTTAATAGATAAATTATCATTTTTTATGTGAATGGTTGGATTTATTGGTGCTTCATATGGAGAATCTATCCCAGTAAAGTTTTTTATTTTTCCATCTTTTGCTTTTTTATAAAGTCCTTTAGGGTCTCTACTTTCACATACTTTAAGAGGAGTATCTATAAATATTTCAATAAATTCATTTTTCTCTACAAGGTTTGATACAATTTCTCTATCCTTTTTAAAAGGTGATATAAAAGCTGTTAATACTATTAATCCACTATCTATAAAAAGTTTGGCTACTTCTCCAACTCTTCTTATATTTTCTACTCTACTTTTGTCATCAAATCCTAAATCTTTATTTAAACCATGTCTTATATTATCTCCATCTAATAAATAAGTATAATTATCATTTTCAAATAATAAATTTTCTAAAGCATTTGCAATAGTTGATTTTCCAGAACCACTTAGTCCTGTAAACCATAATATACAAGGTTTTTGAAAACTTTTAGATGCTCTTAATTCTTTTGTGACTTGATGGTTATGCCAAACTATATTTTTTAAATTCATGACAATTTAATATCCTTAATCTATTTATTCTAAATTACTTTTTCAAAATCAATAATTCGAATTTTATTATCAAGTGTTTCTAGCACTATATCATTCTGTTTTAATCTTGATTCATCAAATACTATTTCTACTTTCCAAATAATAACTTTTGCACTATTATCATCGTAATAATAAGCTCCAGGATATGGTTTTGTAAGTGCCCTTACAAAGTTATATATATCTAAAGCACTTCTATTAAAATCTATAAGTCCATCTTTAGGAGTTCTTTTGGGATATGAAGGGAAACTTGCAGATGGATTATGTATCCTTTGAATAGTATTATTTTCAAATTTAGGCAAATATTCTTTAATAACTTCAGCTCCTGCTAATGCTGATTTTTTATAAATAGTATTACAATCATCATTAAATAAAATGGGGAAAGATGTTTGTGCAATTATATCTCCATCATCAGCATCTGCTGTTAAATAGAACATAGTAATACCTGTTTCTTTCTCTCCCATAATTATTGCCCAATTTACAGGTGCTCTTCCTCTATATTTTGGTAATAATGAAGAGTGAAAACCAATTGTTCCTAATGTTGGAATATCTAAAATCTCTTTACAAACTAATCTTTGCCATCCACATACTATAATTAAATTGGGGTTAATCTCTTTTATTTTATCTATATACTTTTGTTCATTTATATCTTTTACTCTTATAAGATTACTATTATGTGATTTAGCTAATGGTTTAAAATCTATAAAACCAGATGTCGAATCTTTCATCTCAAAAGGGAGTGTAAAAACTGTATCAACATCATATCTTGTAGTATATATACTTTTTAAAATCTCATAACCAATCCCAACTGCTCCTATAAAAACTATTTTCATAACTCACCTAACTTTCTTATGAGTTTAAAAGGTTCTGCAAACTCATATCCTGATACAAGACCCCAATAGTTAGAATGAGCTTTTAAAGCTTTAATACTTCTTGGATGTGGATATTCTCTACACTCACTTTCATAACACTCCATAGCTTCTAGTTTAAAATCTAGCTCTTTTTTAATATCTATAAAAGTATTTGGTATAAAAACTTTTTCACCTTCTATAAAATTCCACTCTGTTGAAGATGGTACATTATAGCTATATACTTCTTTTACCACTTGCCCAACTATTGGTCTAGTTGCTGTAAAGGTTGCTTCTGCTACTATTTGATGGTCTTTATTCAGATCACCTATATGATGTGTAAAAACTCTTGTTGGTTGTAGCTTAGCTATATACTTTTCTGTGATTTGAGTAATTTCTAAGATAGGAATAGTATCCATCTTTTGATTTGGAAGATTTTCAAAAAAAACTTCTTTTGTACCTAGTATTTTATTTGCATTTTTAGCATTATTTTTTAATACATTTTCCATCGATTTATCATACCTAGTATCTGCACCACCTGATAATATTAAAACATAAAAATCCTCTTTTTTAGAGAATTTTTTTATAATACCCCCACAGCCTAAAACTTCATCATCTGGATGTGCTGCTATAATTAAAGTTGTCATTCTTACCACCTGTGTAAAACTGTTAATGTTTTTTGGATTTTATTTAATCCATTACCAATATAAAAATTTAAAGCATTGATATTTTTAATTTGAGTTTCTGTTCTAATTACATAATCTTTAAAATATTCTAAAGCATTTTGTATTAAAATTGTACCAATCCCAAGACCTCTAAATTTTTCTACCACTGCTACAAAAAAAAGTGTAGCTATATCTTCATTAATATTAACTAAAATAATACCAGCAAATTCACTATCAACTTTAGCACTAAACATATGTTTATTATCTGATAGTTCATAGTTTTTTAAATAATTAATCCATAATATATCTGCTTTTGCATTATCAATATTTAAATCTGTATGAAATCTAGTTAAAGAAAATGATTTCCCTAATTCATCATATGGTAAATTATTATTTTTAATTTCTTTAATAATTTGAATTTTATTTGAATTTAATTTATTTTTATAAATTCCATATTCTAATATAACCTCAGTATCAATATAAGTAAAGCCAGAAACTTGTAAAAATGAAATTATAGTATAATCAAAACTTGCATCTATTTTTACAGTAAGAAAACAATTATTAAATTGTTTTTCTATCTCTTTTTGAATAATGTTACTAATTCCAAGATTTGACTTATTTATATCCAATAAATAAGATGGTTTATTAAAAAAATTACTATCCCAATCTAAATATTTAAAATAGAAACATATATCATTATATTTTAAAGTAATATCTTTAGAAAAGTTCATCTACTAACTCCACTATTTTGTAAGTATTAAAAATATTTTCATTTTTTAATTTAATTGGATTTAAAATTGCATTTACTAAATCATTATCATTAAATTTTCTATATCCTAAATATTTAGCCCAACCTTTTTCATCAAAATATTTACATCTAGCTATTTGATGTTTATATGTTGCTATTAAAATTGGTGAAATTTTTGTTGCAACCATTTCGCTAGAAGTTAAACCACCTGCACCAATACCAATATCACAACTTAAATATTCATCTAATATATTTGTAATATTTTGTTTTAGATTATATTTTAAATTACTTTTTTTAAGATTAGTTTCTAGCTTATCTTTATACTCATATCCTGAACCTATAATAATATTTAATTCTAATTCTAAATTTGATTTAATAATGCTATCCACAACTTTATTAGTAAAATCAAATTCATCAGCACCACCCATAGCTATAAGTAATTTTTTATTATTTTTACTTAAAATTCTTTTTTCTATTTTAGTAGAGTAAAATTCTTTTGGTAATATAACATATTCTGAACCTAATAAAAACTTTGTATTTGAATATTTTTTAGTATCAAAGAATTTATAAGCTTCAACATCCCAGTCAATTACTAAATCTAAATCATCCAGAATATAACCATCAAAATTAACTGCTACTTTTTTTACATTTTTTGTTATACCAATATATTTTGATAATTTAACTTCTGTAATTTCAAGGAATAATATATCAATATTATATTCACACATAAAATTGTTTATATATTCTATTTCATTGTGTAATGGTAACTTATAATCAATTATAAAACAATTTTCTAGATTATATTTTTTAACTAAATCAGTTCCTGCTTTATAATCTTTAATAATAAAATATTTTTCATAAGTTTCATCAAAATATTTTGAAATATTTATTAAAGAGATTAAATCACCAATTCCTATATGAGAAGCTGCATCAGCTCTAAATAATATCTTTTTCATTTATAAAATAGATTCCCATTGTATAGGATCTTCAAAATTTATATCTTTTGATGCAGTAACTTTATTTACTTTAAATAAATCAAGATATTTAGGTTCTAAACCTTTCTCTTTTTTACCTGCTCTTAAAATAGCAATATCATCTACTTTTATAATATCACCTTTTTTAATATTTCTTTTGGAAAATAATGTCATATAGCAAAAATCTCTTAAATACTGTTCATGTTCATGACATATTTTTTCACTACTTCCATATATAATTTTATCTATAGAAAAATTATTATTTTTATAATCAATTTCAGCTTTTCGTATATCTACAACCATTTTTTCAAGTTCATCTGGTTCAAGTGCAAAAAAATGATCAGGACCTTTCATTTGCTTATCTAATGTTATATGTTTTTCCACAACTGTTCCACCTAAATATATAGATTGAACTGGTGCATCTGATGGCTCTTCTGTATGGTCTGAATATCCTATTTTAATATTTGGAAAAACCTTAGAAAAAGTATCCATAATACCCATATTTACATCTTTTAAATCAGTAGGATATTGAATAGAACAATGTAAAAGTGTCAAATCATTATGATATTTTAGAACTGTATTTACAGCTTCTTCTGTTTCTCCAATAGTTGCACCACCCGTACTCATAATAATAGGTAAACCTGTCTTTGCCGAGCATTCTATAAGTGGAATATTTGTGATAGTATATGATGATAATTTAATAACTTTCATCCCTTTTTTTACCATTATATTTAACCCGTCTATATCAAATACAGAAGCCATAAAATCAATATTTTTATTTTCACAGTATATTATTAGTTTATCAATCCACTCATTTGGTAATTCAAATTTTTCTACTGCTTCATATATATCATAACTATACTCTTCCTTATCATCTTTCCAGTCTAATTCACCTGCACTTTTAGGATACATATTATTTGCACTAAATATTTGAAATTTAGCAGCGTGGCACCCTGCTTCTTTTGCTACATCAATCATTTTGAAACAGTTTTCTAAACTACCATTAAAATTTATCCCTATTTCTGCTATTATATATGTTTTCATTTTACCTCTGTAATTAAATCAGTATCTAATAGTTTATCTACAACTATCTGAAGGTCATAAATAGATACTCCTGTAATGTTAGTAATATTTAAAAGATCATTCTCACCATCACAATAAGAAAGTAGATATTTTATAATATTTAAATCATCAGAGCCTTTACCTCCAGCTATAGTAGTATGAAGTCCTCTTTTACCTAATTGAGGTTCACAATATGGAAATAAGTTTTGATATACTTTATTTATCTCTATAATTTTTATAATATTAAGAATACTTTTTATTGTATCAACTATAGTTTCATAAGAGATTATATCTAAACTGTCTAATGATGTATGATATTCATAATAATTAGCCTCATAAACTCTGCTAATATATGCCATTGGTAAATTTATCCCTTGAGTACAAAACTGTCTTTGATCTCCACCACCAACAGGAGAGAACTTTTTAAGATTATAAGGTTTTTCATTATATTTATATATATGGTCAAAAATTCTATTAATTAAACTATCATCTTGTTTTGTTTTTTTTAAAACTAAGTTATTTTTTATTCCAACTTGAGCCATTGTAAAGCCTGCAATCACTTTTTGTTGTAACTTTTTATAATTATCACTAAGATAAACAATAGAACCTATAGTCTCAGGCATAAATAATATTCTATAGCTTTTTTCTAATTTTTGTTCTAATAAATATTTTGCAACCATTGTTAATGTAATAGGACCAGATAGTTCATTATTTGCCATTGAAGGATGGCACATATAAGTTGTTAATAAAACTTCTTCTTCAGATTCACCTTTAATAAAACATTCCCCTATAGTTAAAGAACCATCTTTTAATTCAGAATCTATAAAAACTTCATATTCATCATCAATAAACATATCCATTTTTTCATATTCTACACAAAACCCCCATCTACGCTTGTAGTAAGATGTTCTGTAAGGTATAGCATTTGGTTTCTCTTTTAAAGTATAAATATGTTCCATTAATTCATCTTTAGAAACTTTTTTATTTATTGGTTCACTATATCCTAATATATGTAAATTATGCTCTTTAAAGTTAATAATTTTATCACCATTTGAGTTTTTAACCCAAGCATCTTTAATATTCCATTCTTGTGGAACTTCCCAATCAAAACACTTCTTACCAGATTTGTATTCTAGTTTTTTTATTGGAATATGTTTTGATAATATATCAAGAGACTCTCTAAATCCATCACCCGTAATACTTCTATTAATTGGGAATAAAGTGGAAAATAAATCTTTAATAATATTTATTTCTATTTCTTTCATATTTGATCCCATTTATTCTTTATATTTTTATCTATAGTTAAATAAAAAGGATCTTCTTTTATTTTTCTTAGAATAAAGTTTTCTATTTTTTTAAAAGATACACTATTAATAGAAAATATATTATCATAGTTCCACTTTTCAACAATATTATTCTTAATTAAATCATTTTCTAATGTTATAAAATTTGATAAAAGATTTGGATACTTTTCAATATCTCTACAAAAATATGTAACTTCAGTATTGATTTCTTCACCTTCTGTAGTAAGAGTAGTTCCTTTAAAAGTTTTGTTATATCTATAATTAATCCCAAATTTATTTTCTAAGAAATATATTTCAGTTAACATACGCATACCACAACCTATTGTAGATAAAAAACCATTGTTATTATATAACATTTCTATTAGACTATTTTCACCAAAACAATTAAAGTTATTAACTTTATAAAATTGATTATACTCTTTTTTACTATAAATTAAATATGAAAAAAGTGGATCATATGTTCTTTTGTTATAATCTTTATCTTTTAGAAATTCAGTTACTATACCAACTTCTGAAGAACTATTTTTAATATTGTAAAATTCATTCTTTGTGTAGCTCATTGAATATGTAGGGATTAGAATTGTTCCCCCTTTATCTTCTACACTAAGTAAAATTTCTCTAAAATTTTCTAATCTTTCCTTGTTGTTTTTACCTAGCCTTAGCAATCCAATTAAATCTAAATGTATTGACATAGGTTTATCTTCAAATTTATCTAGTAAAAATTGAGATATACTATTAATTTTCATTATAAATATTCCTGTTATTTAAATATGTTTTTTTCAAATCTTTTTTAGATATTTTTCCTGATGTATTTAATGGAAACTTTTTAATTATATTTATTTCTTGTGGAATTTGATAATTTATTAAGACTAAATTAAGTTCTTTATATATTTCCTTAATAGAAATATTTTTATTAAGTTTGAAATAAGTAATAAGCTTATTTTCTTGATTTTTATCTTCTATTGAAATAGTAGCACAATCTTCAATAAAATCTAGTTTTGTAATTATAGAATCAATATCCGATAAATTTATTCTATATCCTTTAACCTTTATTGTATCATCAATTCTCCCTACAACAAATAAGTTTCCATTTTCATCTATAAACCCAATATCTCCTGTTTTATAATATAATTTAGAATCTATACTTACTAATACTTTTTTATTTTGTTCTTTATTGTTTATATATTTATTCATCACTTGGATACCAGAAATATATACTTCACCCTTTGAATATGATGGCATTATTGTAGAATTTTCATTAAATATTTTAATTTCCATATTATCAATTGGTTTACCAACACTAACAGAATTTTCGAAAATCTCTTCTTTATTGTCAATTAAATTTATTGCACTACAATAAACAGTTGCTTCTGTTGGTCCATAAAGATTATAAACTTGAAATTGATTTAGTTTTTCTATTATATTTAAATATAATCCATAAGAGAATCTTGCTCCACCTAAAAGTAAATATTTTAAAGAACTAATATTACCTCTTTTTAATATATCTTTTGATAAAAGCATATTAATGTTATTTGGTACTGTTGCGATTGTACTTATTTTATACTTTTCAATTTCAAAAAGTAACTTAAAAGTATTATTATCAAATGAAGATATATAAAAATTTAATTCTTTTGATAAAAGTAAGGCTATATCAAGCATAGATAAATCAAAAGTAAAATCAGCAGTATTTAAAATTCTATCTTTATTTAAAATTCTATTAAAATAACTATTAACCCATTTTGTAAAATTTTCATAAGCACTTCTACTTATTTCTACTCCTTTAGGTATTCCAGTAGAACCAGATGTAAAAATAACATAAATAGGATTATTTAAATTTATAAAATTATTATTTGATTCTTTTATATTGTATTCTTGAATAGTTTTATAAGAAATAATATTAGAATTAAATTCTAAATCTGAATCACTAATTACATAATCACAATTTGATACATTGATAATTAATTGATTTCTTTCGTCAGGCCATTTTTTATTTAAAGGAATAAAAGTAATTCCTAATTCAATTGAACATAACATTGTGATAACATAAGAATAATTCTTGTCTAAATATATCCCAAGTTTTTCATTACCCTTAAAATTGTGTAAAATATAACTCTTAATTTTCTTATATTCTTCTAGTATCAATTCTTTATATTTTTTTTTATCACAAATGATATTTAAAGAATTATTATGTATTAATCTATTACAAAGTTCATTAAGATACATTAATTTATCTTTTTATTTTATTTTCTATAGCAATCATAATATCTTTAATATTATTAAATTCAATAATTTGATCTAAGTTAAAATTAATCTCATATTTTTCTTCAATATGAGATATTAAATCAATATGTGCCATAGAATCCCATTTTGATATGTTTTTTCTATTGCTATTAATATCAATAGTATCAGTTCCAATAACTTCTAGAAAAATAGTTTTTAACTCATTAAAAATTCTTTTTTCCATTTTAAATCCCTTTTATTTAATTACTTCATTTAAGAAGTTTATTATTATCTTTATATTATTTATCTAATACAATTACACTATGTATATTTTCAAACTCTGGTAATGAATGAAAAACACTAGCTTTAGTTTGTTCATCAAATATATAAATTCCACAATCTAATGGTATATTTAATGATATATCTTGAAGCCTATCAAAATATCTTTGAGAGCTTTGTGCTATATATAAATATTTATTATCATAGTCAAATCCTCTTATAAAACCGTTAAATTTACCAATAATTTTATTACTTGTTTTATATAAATCTCCTCTCATACTATCTACAAACATTACCTTATTATCAACCATCTGTATAGAATGTGGCATCCACATATCTGAGATAATTGGTCCTGTAAATTTTTTACTTCTTAAATCATATTCTAATACTCCACCATCATAAATATTTTTTCTCCAATTTCCAGTAAAAGAAAACATTGAAACAAATAGAGTTTCATTAATTTCATCTACATATAAATCATTAATATGGTGTTGTTCCTCTTTTAATCGATCATATTTATCATTTAGTTTTATCTCTTCAATATGTTTATAACTTGATAAATCAAAAATAGATATAGAATCCCTTCCAGAATTAGCTACATATATTTTATTTAATTTTTCTGATAAAGTAATACCATGAGGAACAGAATTATTTAAAAGTTCTATCTCTTTGATTAAATTTAACTTTTTATCAAATAATACTAAACCCTTCTCTTCATCTGCTAATGCAATATATGAATTTGTTTTACATAGCGCCCTTGATTTTCCATCATATATTTTTGTATAACTTCTATCTTTTGTTTTATAAATATATAGTCCACCATTTTCTGTTCCTGAAGCTGGTACACTAAATAATAAATTTTGTTCAATTCCTAATATTTCATCTCTTATACTTAGATTATATAATGAAGGTGAATAACAAAAATCTTTTCCTATTTCTAATCCTTTAGAAACTAGATTTTCAACTAATCCATGATAAGAACCAGTAGTAATAACTATATAATAATCATTAATAATATTACTTATTTTTTCAAATGGAATAATCTCTATATCTCTTAATTTATGTCCTTGTATATTTTTATTTATATCTATAATATATTCTGGTTTAATATTTAAAAGTTTAATACTCTTTTCTACCCATTCACCACTTCCCCAAAAAACTATTTTTTTATTTTTAGATTTGTTTAATATATCTATTCTATTT
>JAYELQ010000076.1:0-2689 GCA_034717655.1 Campylobacterota bacterium | reverse complement strand
GTCGTAAGATTTTTAAAGCATCAAGATTATCCCCTTTTATAAGTATATTATCTGTAGTATCCCAGTTTTTACTATTGTCATCATTTAAAGGCTTCAAAACTTTATAGTTTTTAGAAAATGCAGTATGGTAAGCTTCTTTTTTACCAACCCAATTTAATCCATAACCATCCTCTTTTATATTTGCTTTTGATGGGTCTAAACTCATCTGTAATTTATTAGGGTCTATAGAGTATTTACCATTTTCATCTATACTAATAGCATTAGGAAATTGTTTTTTTAAAAGCTCGTAATTTATATCATTTATACTTTTTTCGTTTATTATATCCTCTTTTTTACTCATAATAAAGAGCTATCCATCTCTTTTGGAATATCTATATTCATCATCTCTAAAATAGTTGGGGCTATATTATTTAAAGCTCCATCTTTTATACTTTTTACCTCATCAGATATAACAAAACAATATACATCTCCAACAGTATGATTTGTTAATACATTACCGTTTTCATCTCTCATTTTTTCACAATTACCGTGGTCACTTGTAAGTAATATATTATATCCTGCTGTTTTCGCTTTCTCTATTATAATTCCAAGCTCTTTATCTACAGCTTCTACTGCTTTTATTCCAGCTTCTAATACTCCTGTATGCCCCACCATATCACCATTTGCAAAGTTTACAACTATAAAATCAAACTCTTTATCTATCCCATCTTGAACAGACTTACTAACTTGTGGTGCTGACATCTCTGGTTGCATATCATAAGTGGCTACTTTTGGAGATGGATTTAATACTCTTTGCTCATTTTCAAAAGGCTCCTCCTTACCACCATTAAAGAAAAAAGTAACGTGTGCATATTTCTCTGTTTCTGCTGTATGTAACTGTGTAAGCCCTACTTTACTAATAGTTTCACTTAATCCATTAGTTGGTATATCTTTTGGAAATAAGATAGGAAGGGGTAAGTTTTTATCATATTGAGTCATAGTTATAATATTTATATTATTTGAAGCTAATTTAGATGATAACTCTCTTGCTCTATCACTTCTATAGTTTGCAAATATTACACAATCATTTTTATCTATACCTTTATACTCTCCAAAACTAGCTGGTTCTATAAACTCATCATATATCTCTTTTTCGTATTGAGTATCTATATAATCAAATATCTCTATATCTAAATTATTTGTAGGATTTACTATAACATCATAAGCTTTATCTATCCTATCCCAGTTATTATCTCTATCCATACCATAATATCTCCCACCAATAGATGCTATTATTATATTTTCATCTGTTATAGTTTGGATATCTTTTATATACTCTTTTGCACTAGTTGGTGATACATCTCTACCATCTGTAATAAGATGAAGATATACTTTATTATTATCTTTTTGTGATATTTTTGCAAGAGCTTTTATATGGTTTATATGAGAATGAACCCCACCATCACTTAAAAGTCCTATAATATGGATATCATCAGACTTATTTAAATTCTCTTTTAAAATTTCATTATCTTTTAAACTATCATTTTTAATACTAAGATTAATTTTAACTAAATCTTGATATAAAACTCTCCCAGCTCCTATAGACATATGACCAACTTCACTATTACCCATTTGACCATCTGGTAACCCTACATATTCTCCATAAGTTTTAATTAAACTATATGGAACTGTTTTAAATAATTTATCATAAGTTGGTTTATTTGCTTTACAAAAAGCATTAAAATCACAAGAATCGTTATGACCAATACCATCTGTAATTATTAATAAAGCTTTATTATATTTTGACATTTTCTAACCTTAATCTTTTTTTGTTATAATACTAACATATTAATACTTCAAAAAGGTTACAAATGTTTTATTGGCTCTATAAGCACGAAGGTATAAATATCTTTCAATATATATCTGTAAGGGCAGGACTTGCTTTTTTTATAGCTTTTTTCTTGACTCTATATTTAATACCAAAGTTTATCAAATGGGCTAAAGATAAAAAAGCAAACCAACCTATATATGAACACGCTCCAGATACTCATAAACTAAAAGAGGGTACTCCTACTATGGGTGGTATTGTATTTGTATTTACAACTTTAATAGCTACTATTTTAACAGTAAAGTTAAATAATCCTTATGTAGTAGGTGGTATGTTATCTATTGCTTTATTTAGTTTAATTGGTATAAAAGATGACTTATCTAAAATATCATCAAATAAAAATAGTGCAGGACTTAGTGTAAGAATGAAACTATTTTTGCAACTAATAGCATCTTTTATAGTTCTATTATCTTTATTTTATGCTGATTTTCCAACTGATTTATATGTACCATTTTATAAATATCCACTTTTTGATATGGGGTATTTTAGTATGATATTTTGGATTTTAGTTATGGTAGCAACTACAAATGCAGTAAATTTAACAGATGGTTTAGATGGTTTGGCTACAGTTCCATCTATTATGGCACTATTTACATTATCTGTTATAGTTTATATTTTAGGTAATTCTATTATAAGTAGTTATCTATTATTACCAAATATTCAACTAGTTGGTGAATTAACTATTATAGGTTCTGCTTTTATAGGTAGCTTGATAGCTTTTTTATGGTTCAACGCTTATCCTGCTGAACTTTTTATGGGGGATAGTGGAAGTTTAGCTATAGGTGGATTTATGGCTTATATGGCTATAGTTGCAAAAAGTGA
>JAYELQ010000075.1:0-13261 GCA_034717655.1 Campylobacterota bacterium | reverse complement strand
CTATGGGGCATGATGGTATGCTTTTTTCACTTCCAAGTAGAGAACTTATTGCAAATAGTATAGAAACAGTTATGAATGCTCATAAATTAGATGCAATGATAGCTATTCCAAATTGTGATAAAATTGTACCTGGTATGATAATGGGTGCTTTAAGAGTCGATGTACCAACTGTATTTGTTTCAGGTGGACCTATGGCAAAAGGTTATACAAAAGATGGAACACCTATTGATTTAGCAACTGCATTTGAAGCTGTTGGTAAGTTTGAAGCTGGTGAGATAACTGAAGCCGAACTTACTGATATAGAGTGTAATGCTTGTCCAAGTGGTGGTAGTTGTTCTGGTATGTTTACAGCAAACTCTATGAATACACTTATGGAAGCTATGGGTATAGCACTTCCTGGAAATGGAACTATTCTTGCTCTTACAAAAGAGAGGGAAGAACTTTATAGAAAAGCTGCTAGAAGGGTTTGTGAAATAGCACTTATGGAACAAAAAGCCAAAGATAGTTTTAATATAACTAACATTTTAAATGAGAATGCAGTAAGAAATGCATTTGCTGTTGATATGGCTATGGGAGGTTCTTCTAATACTGTACTTCATATGTTAGCAATAGCAAGGGAAGCTAAAGTAGATTTTAATCTTGAAGATATAAATAAAATAAGTCAAAATGTATCTCATATTGCAAAAATATCTCCTAGTTTAAGTACAGTTCATATGCAAGATATAGATAAAGCAGGTGGAGTAAGTGCAGTTATGCATGAGATGAATAAAAGAGATGATAAAGGTGTTTTAATAGATAATCTTACAATAACTGGTGAAACTATTAAACAAAGAATTTCATCTTCTGAAATTATTGATACTAATATTATACATACAATTGATAACCCATATAGTCAAGTTGGTGGATTAGCTATCCTTTATGGTAATCTTGCAAAAGAGGGAGCTGTTATTAAAACTGCTGGTATTACAGGAAATAGAGTATTTACAGGTACTGCTGTATGTTTTAATTCTCAAGATGAAGCGATAAAAGGTATCATTGACCACAAAGTAAAAGCTGGAGATGTAGTTGTTATTAGATATGAGGGTCCAAAAGGTGGTCCAGGTATGCAAGAGATGTTAGCACCTACTAGTTTAATAATGGGTATGGGTCTAGGAGATAAAGTAGCCCTTATAACTGATGGTAGATTTAGTGGTGCTACAAGAGGTGCTAGTATAGGTCATGTATCTCCAGAAGCAGCTGAGGGTGGTATGATAGGACTTTTAGAAGATGGGGATAAAATTCATATTGATGTTGATAAGTATATCTTATCTGTTGATTTAACTGATGCAGAGATAGAGAAAAGAAAAGCTAACTTTACACCTATTAAAAAAGAGATAAAATCTAGTTGGTTAAAACAATATAGAGCTTTAGTTACAAATGCATCTAATGGTGCAGTTTTAAGAACTGACTTATTTTAAGAGATAATATAAAATGAGAAGAGAGTTTTCTTTTTCAAATATTAGCTTTAAAGATTTAAAATATCTTGGTGCAAAAAAGATTAGAGAAAATAAAGTTTTTGAAAGTTGGTTTAATACAAATATAGAAATCTCTAAAATTGATTTAGAATTTTTACAAAAAATAAATTTAAAATATGGGGAAAATAAAACAGATTTTTTTAGACAATCTTCAGAAGATACTATAAAAGTTAAATTTATTTCACCAATTTTAGAACAGATTTGTTTTTATAATGATAAGCAAAATATTTCTGATTTTTATCATGAAAAATTATATTATTTAGGAAATAAATTTATTTTAAATGGATTTTGTGATTTTTATGTAGCTAGAGGAGAGTTTACTCCAGAAGAGCCATATTTTTTTATTCAAGAGTTTAAAAAAAGTAATGGTTCAGACCCTGAACCACAACTTTTAGCAGAGATGATTGCAGGTTTAGAGATTTCTAACTTTTCAAGAATAAAAGGAGCTTTTATTATTGGTTCAATTTGGAATTTTGTTATTTTAGATAAAATAGATAAAGATAGCTATAATTATTATATTTCAGAGAATTTTGATTCTACAAAAATGAAAGATTTAGAAAAAATTTATAAGAATTTACTTTATGTTAAACAGGAAATTTTAAATAATAGTGATAATATATTAAAACAACAAGGATTGTGATATGAAAGGGATGATTTTTGCCAAATAATGAATATGAGTTAGATGAAGAGATAGAGCTAGAGGAACCTAAAAAGTATAAAGTGTTACTTTTAAATGATGATTTTTCAACTATGGATTTTGTAATAGAAGTTCTTTATAAAGTTTTTAGAAAATCTTTAGAGGAGGCTGAAAAAATAATGTTAGAGGTTCATAATAACGGTGAAGCTATTTGTGGGTTATATACTCAAGAGATAGCTTTAACAAAAGTTGCACAAGTAAAAACACTTGCTAGAAAAGCTGGGTTTCCTCTTAAAGCAAAAGCTATTGAGGAATAAATTTTGATACACAAAGAATTACAAAGAGTTTTTAATTATGCTATTAGTTATGCAAAAGCAAATAAACACGAGTATATAACAGTTGACCATATCTTTTTATTTTTATTAAAAGAGAAATCTATTATTGTTTTATTAACTCAAATGGATTTAGATATAGATTTTGTTTATACTAAAATAAAAGAGTATATAAATAAAAATACACCCATATATCCAGAAGAGCTTAAAAATGAAGACCCTATTGAGACTATCTTTCTAACAAATATAATAGAAGAGATGATATCACATTGTCACGGTTCTGGAAAACAAAATGCTACTATTGAAGATATGTTTGTATATATTCTAAAAGATGAAAAAGCATTTTCAACTATTATTATGCATCAACAAGGGCTTGAAAGAGTTGATATCTTAGATGAGATAAGTCATCCAGCTCAAGATGAAGAAAATGACACACAACAAGATAGTGAAGATGAAAAAAGTATTTTACTTTCAAATAGTGTAGAGCTTGTTGAGTTAGCAAAAGATGGAAATATTGACCCTGTTATTGGTAGAGATAGTGAGATAGATAGAGCTATAGAGATACTTGCTAGGAGAAAAAAGAATAATCCTATATTATTAGGTGAAACTGGAGTTGGTAAAACAACTATAGTTGAAGGTTTAGCACTAAAAATAGCAAATAATGATATTCCTGAATTTTTAAAAGATACTCAAATATACTCTTTGGATATGAGTTCAATTGTAGCTGGGACAAAATATAGAGGTGACTTTGAGAAAAAATTAAAAAAGATAATAAAAGAGTTGTCTATTAAAGAGAATGTAATACTATTTTTAGATGAGATACATACTGTTGTTGGGGCTGGTTCTACAAGTGGTAGTACTATGGATGCTTCAAATATCTTAAAACCTATTTTAACTAATGGTAAGATTAAATTTATTGGGGCTACAACTTACGAAGAGTATAAAAATACAATAGGTACAAATAAAGCTTTTAGTAGAAGATTTTCAAAAGTTGATATAAAAGAACCAACTATTGATAATTGTATATCTATACTAGATGGGATAAAAGAGAGATATGAAAGTTTTCATAATGTATCTTATTCTAAAAAGAGTATAGAAGTAGCTGTAAAATTAAGTAAAAGATTTATTACAGATAAGTTCTTACCTGATAGTGCTATTGATATTATAGATGAGGTTGGAGCTACTAAGAAATTAAAAAATAATAAAAAGAAAGATATCGTTATAGGTGAGTTAGATGTAGAAGAGATTATATCATCTGTAGCAAATATACCTCTTAAAACTGCTACTAATTCTGATATAACACTTTTAAAATCACTTAGAAAAAAATTACAAAAAAGAGTATTTGGACAAGATAATGCTATTGATACTATTGTTCAATCTATTAAAGTAAATAGAAGTGGTATGGGTGGAGTAGATAAACCAATAGGTTGTTTTTTATTTACAGGTAGTACAGGAGTTGGAAAAACAGAAGTTGCAAAAGAGTTAGCTTCTACTATGGCTATCCATTTTGAGAGATTTGATATGTCTGAGTATTCAGAAGCTCATACAGTAAGTAGGCTTATTGGTTCACCTGCTGGATATGTTGGATATGAAAAGGGTGGTTTATTAACTGAATCTATAAAAAAACATCCACATACAGTACTATTACTTGATGAGATTGAAAAAGCACATCCTGACTTAATGGGTCTTTTACTTCAAATTATGGATAATGCAACACTTACAGATAATAGTGGAGTTAAAATAGATTTTCAAAATGTTATTTTAATAATGACTTCAAATATTGGGGCAACTCAAGCTAGTGTTATGGGATTTCAAAAAGATAATAATCTAAATGAAGATAAAGCTGTAAACAACTATTTTACCCCTGAGTTTAGAAATAGACTTGATAGTATAGTTAAGTTTGAGCAATTAAATGAAGATATATTAATACAAATAGTTACAAAATTTATAAAAGATTTAGAAAATAGCTTAAAAGATAAAAATATATCTATCTCATTAACAAAAAAAGCAAAAAAAGAGTTAGTAAGATTGGGTTATGATAAACTAATGGGTGCAAGACCACTTCAAAGAGTTATATCTCAAAATATAAAATTACCATTAACAGATGAGGTTCTTTTTGGAAAATTATCAAAAGGTGGTAAAGTTAAAATAGACTTTATAAAAAATAAGTTTGATTTTAAATATATAAATGATTAAATTAAAGAGAGAGTTTATATCTCTCTTTGTATAATCTAAAGCACATTTAATACAGATATTAAACTATTTTTATTTTCAATAGTTAAAGTTAATTCATAAGCATATATATGATTTATTTTTACATTTAATTCATATTTACCATCTTTATTTATATCTGGCCAAATTTCAAACCCTGTTACATCTTCAATATCTTCATAATGATAACCATCAAAAGCTTCTATTACTTCATCTTTAAAATTATCTAAAGAACATCTTTTTATATTTGATAAATTTTTTATTACAGTTGATAGTGTTGTTGTAAATATTTTTATATGTGACATAATTTTCCTTTTAATATAAAAGTTAATATTTTATTTATAGTAAATAAGTTTCATTGATTTTTTATTTTGTAAGTGGCTCCGGATGCTGGGTTCGAACCAGCGACCAAATGATTAACAGTCATCTACTCTACCGCTGAGCTAATCCGGAATATTTTATATATAAAGATAATCTATCTTATCTTTTTAAGTGTGAGAATTATATCTGGTTTTTATTTATTTGTCAAGCTTTTTAGAAAAGAATTCTGAAATTCTTTTCTAAATTAGTTATTTTTTAAAAAAATCTTTTTATTATCATCTAAAGTATCAAAGTATTTAGTAATATCTTTGAAATCTTTAGATACAGAAAGCATATAACTATTATCTGTAGGTAAAGAACCTAATGATATAAGTAACTTTACCATATTTAGATGATTATTACTTACAGCATAGTCAAGAGCCGTATAATCTTTTTTATCTTTTGATTCTATTTTAGCACCATACTTTATTAGTGTTTTTACAGCTTCTATTTGATTTTCACTAGCACTAGACATTAATAATGAAAAATCATTTTCATTTTTCATATTAGCATCAGCTCCACCTTGTAATAATAATTCTATATCACTCATACTTTTAATCCTATTTACTTTTTAAAACTTTCAATAATAGCTTTAGCAGCATTTTTACCATCTGCTGCTGCAGTAACAGCAAGGTGAGCACCTCTTACACTATCTCCACCAGCATATATTTTAATATTTGATGTTTGATTATTATTATTTACTTTAATACCATCCCATTTATCAAGTTCAAAGTTATTATCTTTTATAAAGTTTGGTAATTCTTGATTAAAACCAAGTGCTAATATTATTATATCTGCATCTTCTTTATAGTTACTATTTTCAATTATCTCTACACTTTGTCTTCCTGTTGCTACATCTGCTTTACTCATAACTGTTTTTAGAAGGTTTACACCATCTTTTTCAATAGATTGTGGAGATACATTAAATATAAATTCAACACCCTCTTCTTTTGAGTTAATAACCTCTTTTTTAGACCCTGGCATATTTATTTCATCTCTTCTATATAAACATTTTACTGAAGTTGCACCCTCTCTTACAGAAGTTCTAACACAATCCATAGCAGTATCTCCACCACCAATAACAACTATATTTTTATCTTTTACATCTATAATATTATCAGAATTTTCACCAAAATTTCTTTTTTGGATATTTGTTAAAAAGTCCATAGCTAAATATACATTAGAGTTATTTTCCCCATCTATTCCAGGATATTTACCTTTTGTTGCTCCAATACCAATAAATATAGCATCATAAGAGTTCTCTAAATCTTCAAAAGTTTTATCTTTCCCTATTTCACAATTTGTAGTTAATCTCATACCAGCTTCTATTAACCAATCTATTCTTCTTTGAACTCTTTGTTTTTCAAGTTTAAATCCAGGTATTCCGTAAGTTAAAAGTCCACCTGCTTTAGAAGCTCTTTCATACATATCAACATCAACACCAGCTCTAAGTAAAAATGTAGCAGTACTAATACCAGCAGGTCCAGAACCAACTATAGCTACTTTTTTATCGATTTTATTTTTTGAAAAATTTGGTTTTAAACCTTTTTCAAAACCAGTTTCACTAATATGTGTTTCAACAGCTCCTATAGTAATAGCTCCATGTGTATCATTTAAAGTACAATCACCTTCACACAATACATCTTGTGGACAAATTCTACCTAAAATCTCAGGAAATGGTGATGTTTCATTTGATATATTAAATGCTAACTCTATATCATTTTGTGCAGTTTGTTTAAGCCACGCTGGAATAATATTATGTAAAGGACATTTATTATGGCAGTATGGGTCACCACAACCTATACATCTATCTGCTTGTTCTTGTGCTTTATTTTTATCAAATACATTATAAACTTCATTGAAGTCTTTAATTCTTGTCATAACCCCTCTTTTTGAAGGGTTGTTTCTATCTACTTTTGTAAAACTTAACATATCTTAATCTCCCTCATCTGGGTTTAATGGTAAAACTTTCATATCTTTTGGCTTAACCATCCAGAAGTTTCTAATCTCTGATCTAAAATGATCTAATATATTTCGTGCATTTAAAGAATCTGTTTCTAGTACATAATCTTTTAGTGTATTTCTTAAATAAATTCTTTCTAATTCTGTATCATCTGTATCAATTCTTAATGCTTCAATTAACTCTTGGTTCATATTATCTATAAATTCTCTTTTTTCATCATAAATAAATGCTAATCCACCTGTCATACCAGCACCAAAGTTAATACCAGTTTTTCCTAAAATAACTACAATACCACCTGTCATATATTCACAAGCACTATCGCCTGTTCCCTCTACAACAGCAATAGTACCAGAGTTTCTAACTGCAAATCTTTCACCAACTGTAGCTCTTACATATAACTTTCCACCAGTAGCACCATATAAACAAGTGTTACCAGCTCCTGCATAAGATGAACCTTGAAGTTGTGGTTTTATAATGATTTTACCACCACTCATACCTTTACCAACATAATCATTTGCAACACCATTTAAATATATATTTATACCACGGCTAAGGAATGTTCCAAAAGATTGACCTGCAACACCTGTAAGATTATAAGTAATAGTATCATCTTTTAATCCAGCATCACCATATCTTTTTGCAATCTCTCCAGATGTTAATGTACCAAAACTTCTATTTAAGTTAGTAATATCAGCATCTATAGATATAGGTTTTGAAGGGTTTTCAATAGTACCTATAACTTTTTTAAGAAGTTTTTTAGAACCCTCGTTTTTATCATAAGGTTCATTTGAGTCAACTTGACAAGTATCAACTCCATCTATTTTTCTTAATATATTTTGAAAATCAAATTTTTGTGCAAGCTCATCATTAATAACCTCTAATAAATCACTTCTACCTATAATATCTTCTATTTTTGAGTAACCAAGAGTTGCTAATATCTCTCTTACATCTTGTGCTAAAAATTCAAAATATGATATTAATCTTTCTACAGTTCCATTAAATTTTTCTCTTAAATCTTCATCTTGTGTTGCAACTCCAACACTACATTTATTTGTATGGCAAATTCTAAGTATTTTACATCCAAGAAGAGTAAGTGCAGCTGTTCCAAATGCATAAGATTCTGCACCTAACATAGCAGCTTTTACTACATCAATTCCAGTTTTTAAACCACCATCAGTTTGAAGATGAACTTGACCTCTTAAATGGTTTGCCTTTAGTGCATTATGTGCTTCACTAAGACCCATCTCCCAAGGATTACCTGTATGTTTTATAGATGTAAGTGGGGCAGCACCAGTTCCACCATCAGCTCCAGATATAATAATTTTATCTGCATAAGCTTTTGCAACACCAGCTGCTATTGTACCAACACCAATAGATGATACTAACTTAACTGTAATTTTTGCAGATGGATTTATCTGTTTAAGGTCAAAAATTAGTTGAGCTAAATCTTCAATACTATAAATATCGTGATGTGGTGGAGGTGATATTAGAGTAACTCCCGGAGTTGTATGTCTAAGTTTTGCAATCATTTGAGTAACTTTAGCACCCGGTAATTGACCACCTTCACCTGGTTTTGCACCTTGTGCTAGTTTGATTTGTAACTCTTCACAATTTACAAGGTAACCAGGGGTAACACCAAATCTACCTGAAGCAACTTGTTTAATTTTAGAGTTTTTAAGTGTATTAAATCTCTCTGGGTCCTCTCCACCTTCACCTGAATTTGATTGAGCTCCAATAGTGTTCATAGCAACTGCAATAGCTTCGTGTGCTTCAACTGATATAGAACCACACGACATAGCAGCTGCTGCAAATCTTTTGAATACACTCTCTTTAGGTTCTACTTCATCTATACAAATAGGTTTTTTATCGCTATTAAACTTAAAAAAGTCTCTAATAAACTTTTTATCTCTTGATTCTATAAGGTTTTTAAGATTTCTAAAATTTGTTATATCTTCTTTATCTGTTGCATTTTTATTATGCATAGCTTTTGTAATAGCTGGGCCATAATCGTGATATTCAGCACCATCAAGATATTTGTAAAATCCACCCATCTCAAGAGGGAACATAGTTTTATCATTAAAAAATGCTTCAAAATGAGATTTTTCAACTCTTTTTTCAATATCTTCATAGCTTAAACCTGCTAAATCACTATTTGCATCACTAAAACAATCATTACATATTCTATCATCAAAGCCAATAATATCAAATAAAGATGAGTTTCTATATGATGCCATAGTTGCAATACCCATTTTTGACATAATTTTAAGTAGTCCAGCTCCAATAGCTTTTACACTATTTTTTAGTTTTTGTTGTAACTCATAAGAAGATATATTTTTTCTTTCATAATATGAAACTATTGATGCATACATCATATATGGGTATAGAACACTAGCACCAAATGCAAATAATACAGCAGCACTATGTGGGTCATAAACTTCACTTGTAACACATACAATAGAAACATCTCCTCTAATACCATCTTTTAATAATTGATGATTTACATATCCAAGAGCAAATACCATAGGTATCATTTTTCTATTTTCACAAACACCTCTATCATCAAGGATAACAACACTAGTGTTGTCATTAATAACAGAATCTTTTACATCTTTATAAAGCTCTTTTAAGCTGTCTTCTAAATTAGTTTTATAAGTTGTATTAAAACTTTTATTTATATAATCTTCATCATATCTTGAAGAGTCTTTATCTCCAAAACTTAAAAGTACATCATATTTCTCTTTCATAAGAATAGGTGAAGCTGCTTTTAACCTTTTACTATTTTTTGGACACTCTTCTAAAATATTATAAGTATTACCAATACCTGTATTTAGAGACATCACTATTTTTTCTCTATATGGGTCAATAGGTGGGTTTGTTACTTGTGCAAATTTTTGTCTAAAAAAGTCTGTAAAATTTCTATTCTTATCAGAAAAACAAGCAAGAGGTGTATCATCCCCCATAGAGCCTGTTGGTTCTTTTGCTTCATCTGCCATAGGTATAATCATTTGGTCTAGTGTTTCATAAGTTATATTTGAATATCTTTGTCTTTTAGATATATTATCAAATTTATAATCGTCAAGTTCTAAAAATGTATCCTCTACATATTCTTGAAGATATTTCATATTTGATGTTAACCATTTTTCATAGTTTTGTGTTGACTTTACATAATCATTAATATCATTATTTTTTAAGATTGTACCACTTTTTAAATCAAGTGCTATCATTTGACCAGATTGAAGTCTACCTCTATTTATGATATCTTCTTCAGGGAAAATAACAGTACCATATTCACTTGTAATAAATAATCTATCATCTTTTGTTACAAAATACTTAGAAGGTCTTAATCCATTTCTATCTATTAAACAACCTATATGTCTTCCATCTGTTAAAGATACAGCAGCAGGACCATCCCAAGCTTCAAATCTAATAGCACTATATTCATAAAATGCTCTTAAATCACTATCCATATATGGTGCATTTTGCCAAGGTGCAGGTACTAAGCTTCTTGCAGCTTTAAAAAAGTCCATACCATTTACCATTAGAAATTCAAACATATTATCTAAAGAAGCACTATCACTTCCACCATTTTGTAAAATAGGAAAAATTCTACTTAACTCTTCATCTGTAAACACATCTGATTTTATAGATTGTGTTTTAACTGCAACATTAAATCTATTTGCTTCAATAGAGTTGATTTCACCATTGTGTGCTATACCTCTAAAAGGTTGAGCTAATCTCCATTTTGGAAGTGTATTTGTAGAAAATCTTTGGTGAAATAAAGCAAAAGATATTTTAAAGTCTTCATCATTTAAATCTATATAAAACTGCTTAATAGTTGTAGGCATAACCAAGCCTTTATAAGCAATTATTTTTGATGAAAATGTAGGGATATAAAAATCTTCTTCATCTTTTAGTGAATGTTCAACTTCTTTTCTTGCAAGATATAACATAGCTTCAAATCTTTTTGAAGAAACTAAACTATTTGGCACTACAAAGAATTGTACCATTTTTGGTAAAATTGATAAAGCTTGAGCTCCTAAAGCATCTGTATCTATTGGAACTTTTCTATCTAATATAACTTTTAAATCATTTTTATCACAATAGTTTTTAAAAGTTTCTAATTGTTCATCATTTTTTGCAAATACAAAAGCTACAGCATATTGTTTTGGTAAGTCTACACCATTTTGTAATGCAACTTTTCTCATAAATTCATCTGGCATAGATAAAAGAAGACCACTACCATCTCCACTCTTTCCATCTGCAGCAACTGCACCTCTGTGCATCATTCTTTCTAGTGATGTTATTGCATCATTAAGATTTTGATGTGTTTGCTTGTTTTTTAAGTGAGCAAGAAGTCCAAAACCACAATTATCTTTAAAAGAAGTTAACTTATCTAAATTACAACCCATTATTTTCCTTTATATTAAATTTTTATAAATTTTTAATATTGTTAATATATAGTATATCTAAATTTATTTTAAAAGATAATTATGTGATTTTCTTATTTTTATTATTCTATGATAGTAGGTACTATGAAATAATTTTCACTAGTTTTTGGAGCATTTTTCATAATTCTTTGAGATAAACCATCTTCTTTAAAAGAGTTATCTTCTCTTAGTGGTTGACCACCAGAAACAGTAGTAAAAGTAGCATCTACTGAAGAAACATCAATCTCATTTAAATTTTCAACAAATCCAACTATCTCTTCTAACTCTTTAGCTAGTTTTTCTTTTTTTGAATCGTCTATAGTAAGAGATGATAGTTTAGCTAGTTTATCTATTGTAGTATTGTCTATTAACATATTTTAATCCTTTTTATTTTATTATATCCTAAAAATAATAAATATATCTTGTTTTAGAGTCTTGTTTTAAGATATCTTTAGATAAAATTATTTTTATTTTATAATTAAGGATTCAATATTATTTCACATACTTTAGTTTATATTCTTTTATTTTTTGTTTTAATAAACAGTAGTTATTCTAAAACACTTCAATGGGGTGAATCGACTCAAATAGGGATAAGTAAAAAAGAGATAAATAAAATAATAAATGATTATATAGATACAAACTATCCAAATAAAGTAAAAAACTATCATCAAGGTTTAAAAGATATAAAAAACTATAAATTAAATAAATATAAAGATATTACTTTTATTAGTGAAAACCTTATGTGGCAAGATACAAAAGATAATATAAATTTAAAATATAGTTCATTAGAAGCAAAACTATATTGTAAAAGATTATATTTAGCTTCAAAACACGACTGGAGACTTCCTACTTATTTTGAATTATTAAGTTTAATAAACTATTATAGATTTGAACCTGCTACACTTAATACTTTAAGTTATGTAGCTAGTGATAAGTATTGGACAATATCACTTAGTATATCTGATTATAGTGCAAATTGGTATGTTGATTTTAATTATGGTGAAACAGGTGTAGATTTAAGATATAATAAAAATAATGTTAGATGTGTAAGGGATATATCAACTAAAGCAGGTGAGATATGATAAAATATATAGTTTTATTTTTTTTAACACTAAGTATGATTAATGCAGAAGAGAAAAATCAAGATAATTATGTAAAAAGTGAAAATATTGTAATTAATATTGATAAAAAACTGATGTGGCAAGATAATCCAGATACTTTGGTTTATACATCAAATTGGACATTAGCAAAAGAGTATTGTAAAACATTAAGTTTAAATGGATATACAGATTGGAAACTTCCTAGTATTAAAGTTCTTCAAGAGATAGTTGATATCTCTAAGTTTGACCCAGCTATAAATGAAAATTTTAAACATACACAACCTAGTAGTTATTGGTCATCTTCAGCAGATATGAAGTACAAAAATAATGCTTGGTATGTTGGGTTTAAAACAGGTGCTACTTTTAAGGATAGTAAGGATTATAATTGTTATGTTAGATGTGTAAGAACAAGGTTTAAAAAATGATAAAATATTTTATTCTTTTATTAACACCTTTTTATCTATTCGCTTTATATAATCCTTATTTAGAGATAGATGAAAAAGAAAAATTAAATATATTAATAAACTATTTTATAAATAACTCTATAAAAGATTCTATCCCTATAAAACCACTAAGAGATAAAGTGGTTGATAACTCTGTTATTAAAAGGATAAAATCTGAAGACTATTTTGCTTATATTCAAAGAGTTAAAAATATTAAAGAGAAAAGAGAAAAAGATAGAGTATTATTTGATAAAGAATATAAAGATAAAGTTGA
>JAYELQ010000074.1:0-2710 GCA_034717655.1 Campylobacterota bacterium | reverse complement strand
ACCAAATATTAATACATTCACAGGTAATGATGAACTCATTCGAGCTATTTGAAGTATTTTCTTAGATGATTCTGATAATGCTATAAATTTTTCCATTATATGATATACCTTTTATAAAATGTAAAAAGCATAATACTCTAATATAATTTAACAAATGATTAATTAACTTTTGTATAGTTATATTATACCCCCCTTGTATAACCAAAATGTTCCATGTGGAACAATTTAAATTATACACTATCAATTAAGAAAGATAAAATATTTTAAATATTATAATATTTATATTAAAAATATATTTCAAAGGTTTAAATATGTCTCAAATTTTAGGAAATTGCCCTTTTTGTAAAGATGGTGTAGTAAGCTATCATACAAAAATAATAAATGGGAAGAAAACAAAACTATTTGCTTGCAGTGAGAATAAAGTCACAACAGTAGATGAAGGTGATAGTTGGGAACGAACAGAAAATTCAACTTGTAGTTTTAGAATCTTTGGAAATGCTCTCCAAAGATATGGTAAAAAATTCATTGGTCCTAAAGAGGTAAAGAAACTTCTTGATGGTAAAGAGTTGATTGTTCATCTTTATAGTTTTCAAAAAAAGGTAGAATATAAGAAGTATGCTATTTTAGATAAAGAGTATGGTATATCTATTTTATGGGAACTAGATATAGAACAAGATAAAGATAAAGAGGATATATAAAATGAATATACTACATACATCGGATTGGCACTTAGGTCAAAACTTTAAAAGTAGAAGTAGAAAAGATGAACATCAACAATTTTTATCTTGGTTGATTAAAGAGATAAATTTAAATAATATAGATATTCTTATTATAGCTGGAGATATATTTGATACCACAAATCCTCCAAACTATGCTTTAAAGATGTATCATAATTTTTTAGCTTCAATTATAAAAACAACTTGTAAAAATATAATTATAGTAGCTGGAAATCACGATTCTATATCTACACTTGAAATTACAAAAGATATGATAAAACCATTAGGTGTTCATATAGTTGCTAGTGGAGAGAATATAGATGAAACTATTGTACCTATAAGAAATGAAAATGAAGAGATAAAAGCTATTGTTTGTGCAGTACCTTTTTTAAGAGATAAAGTTATAAGAGATGCAAATAAAACATATAATAACTCAGAGATAGAAAAAGAGTTTAAAGATGGTATAAAATCTTATTATCAAAAAGTATATAATATAGCAAAAAAGTTATCAAGTGAAGTTCCAATAATAGCAACAGGTCATTTTACAACTACAGGGGCTACTATAAATCCAAATTCTGAAAGGGAGATATATATAGGAAAACTACAAAATATAGATAGTGATATTTTATCTATGTTTGATTATGTTGCTATGGGACATATACACAAAGCTCAAAAAATTGGAAAAAATGATAATATTAGATATTCAGGTTCACCAATAGCTTTAAGTTTTTCAGAATACAATCAACAAAAAAGTATAGTAAAAATCAATTTTGATAAAAAAGATAAAGAGATAAAAACTATTGATATCCCTTGTTTTAAGAATATAGTTAGAATAGAGGGGGATATAGATGAAGTTAAATCAAATATAAATAAAGTAAAAGATATAAATAATAGACCATTTATTGAAGTGGTATTAACAAATAATAGTATTTTAAATATTGATATAAAAGATTTCATAAAAGAATCTTTTGAATTAGGTGTAGATGTTATAGCTATTAAACGAAAAAATGAAATTATAGATAAAGTTCTAAATGATGATACAATAGACATTAGACTTAATGAATTAAATCCTTTAAGTGTATTTGAAAAAAGGATGGAGCAAGAGGAATATATAATTGATAATATTGATTTAAAAGAGAAGTTAATATTAAATTATAAAAATATATTACAGGAGATAGAAGAAAATGAAAATAAATAAATTAACTCTTTTAAATATCAACTCTTTAAAAGGTAAATATATTATTGACTTTGAAAAGAATTTTAGTCAAAATGGATTATTTTTAATATCTGGTGAAACTGGTTCGGGTAAGACTACAATACTAGATGCAATTTGTATAGCTCTTTATAATAAAACTCCTAGACTCTCTTCAAAATCTGAGATACAATATCTTATGTCAATAGATAGTGCTATCTGTTTTAGTGAGTTAGAGTTTGAAGTTAATAATATATTGTATAAAAGTTATTGGGGTTTGAAAAGAGCTAGAGAAAAAAAAGATGGAAATTTTCAAGATGTTCAAATGAAACTAAGCTGTTTTAAAAATAATAGATGGGAAGCTATAAATGGAAATAAAACTCAGCTATTAAAAAAGATTGAAAATATAACTCATCTAAATTTTGATAGATTTTCAAAAACTATTATGTTAGCCCAAGGTTCTTTTGATGCTTTTTTAAAAGCTAAAGGGAAAGATAAATCAGAACTATTAGAAAAAATCACAGGTACTCAAATATATAAAACTATATCTTCAAAAGTTTATGAGAAATATAAAAAAAGATATAATGAGTTAGATAATTTAAAAAAATCTATTGATGAAACTAAACTATTAACTACTAGTGAAATAGATAATATAAACCAAACTATAGAGATATATAAAAATAGTATAATAAAAATAAGAAAATCTATAAATAATATAGAAAACTCAATAGTTATAAAAAACAATATAGAAAAATATAAAAATGAGATAAACTTATTATCTAAAGATTTAGATAATTTTAAA
>JAYELQ010000073.1:0-2712 GCA_034717655.1 Campylobacterota bacterium | reverse complement strand
AAACTAATAGAATTAAATGAGGTATCAAGAGAAGATATGTCATTACAAGCTATTAAAAAATGGTTATTAGAAAACCGATTAAGAATAGATGAGATATTAAACTTAAATGATAGTTATGTTTTTTTTAAAATTAGTCCAAAAACAGCTACAGGTAGTTTAGGAATAGAGTTAGTTGCAAATAGAAATTTAGCTGTAGATAGAACTTATATACCATTAGGTTTTCCTGTATTTCTTGAAACTACAAATCCTATATCAAATGAAGAGATAAATCAACTTATGGTAGCAGCAGATACAGGTGGTGCTATAAAAGGTGAAATAAGAGCAGATTATTTTTTTGGAGATGGGAAAATGGCTGAGCAGTTGGCAGGAAAAATGAAACAAGATGGTAAGTTATATATTTTAATTCCAAATAACATACTAAAATAAAAATATTAAGGAGTGCATTAGTGCATATTACAAATAAGATATCAAAATTTTTTCATAAATTTGCAACAACAGAATTTAATTCTACTATTCAAAATATTATAAATAGTGGATATGTTAGATTATTATGTTTAGATATGAAAGAGTTTGAAAAACCAAAAAGCTATAAAACATTAAATAAACTATTTACAAGAGCTTTAAAAGAACCTAGAGAGTTTGATAATAGTAAAGATACTTTTATATCACCTACAGATAGCTTTGTATCAGAAGCAGGAAAAATAGAAGATGATACTGTTTTACAAATAAAAGGTATGAAATACAGTTTAAATGAGTTATTAACTTTAAATATAGAAGATACAAACTATAAGAAATTAAGAGATGGTTCTTTTATGAACTTTTATCTTAGTCCTAAAGATTATCATAGGTATCATTTAAGTTATGATTGTCAGATATTGAAGTTAATTCATATCCCTGGTAAACTTTATCCTGTGAATTTTAGATATTTAAACAAAAAAGAGAATTTATTTATAGAAAATGAGAGAGTTGTTATGGAGTGTAAAACTCAAGATGATAAACTTTTTTATATGGTATTTGTTGGGGCTTTAAATGTTGGTAAAATGGTTTTTACTTTTGAACCTAAAATAAATACAAATAGTGATGTAACACAAATACAAACACACAGATATGAAAATCTATTTATGAAAAAAGGTGATTGTTTAGGTTATTTTGAGATGGGCTCTACTGTATTAATTTTTTGGGAAAAAGGTAGTGTAAAAATAGAAGAGTTAACTAATCAAAAAGTAAGATTTACAGATAAAATAGCAAATAGAATATGGCAGTAAAAAAGTTAGAATATAATAATAATATATTTTTAATAAATTATGATATCTTAAATAATAATCAAGAAAAAATTATATTATTTCTTCACGGATGGGGAAGTAATAAAGAGATTATGAAACAAGCATTTAGTAATAAACTCAGAAGTTTCAAACATATATATATAGATATGCCTGGATTTGGAAGAAGTTTAAATGACAAGATACTTACTACAAAAGATTATGAAAATATAGTAAATTTATTTTTAGAGATATTAAATATCAATAAAAAAGATATATCTATCTTAGGGCACTCTTTTGGAGGTAAAGTTGCAACTTTATTAGAACCTAAAAATTTAATACTTTGTAGTAGTGCAGGTATTTTAGAGCCAAAGCCATTTTTTGTAAGGTTAAAAATAATATTAAGTAAAATATTTAATATATTTGGTATTGGTAAATTAACAAAATATTTTAGAAGTAAAGATGTAGATAAAATGTCGCAAAATATGTATGAAACTTTTAAAAATGTTGTAGATGAAGATTTCATAGATATATTTAAAAAGTTTAATAATAATTGTTTGATATTTTGGGGTGAGCAAGATAGTGCTACATCTGTAGAATCGGGTAAAATAATAAATAATCTTATAAAAAAGAGTTGTTTTGTATCATATCAAGGTAACCATTTCTTCTTTATTGACAATTCCGACAAGATTTGTGCTATAATGGAAAAAAAATTAGACTAGGACGGAGAATAAAATGGAATTTTATTTACACTTATTTACCCATATAGTTGTTGTAATGGGATTAGGGTGGTATCTTATTACAAATTTACAATGGTATAATTATAAATTAACTAGAGTAATACTTCATCATCATAAAATACAATGGCATATAATATATTTTGTTACACCTTTTGTACTTTTTTATCTATTGCCAGATATATATTTTTATATATATTTTTATATTTTGTATGGGAGTAGCTTTATAATTTGGAATAGAAGTCTTGATAAGCCTTTGGTTTTAACAGCAAGAGTTAAAAGGTTTTTAACAATATTATTATTTACTACTTTTATTATGGATAGTTTAATGATAGCAAGTGATTATAGTATGTATGGATTGTTTTTACCACTTTTTATCACTTATATTATATCAGTTCAATTAGAAAAGATTTTCTTTTTAAGATTTAAAGCTAACGCTAAAAGACACTTAAGAACTTTTAGAGGAATGAAAACAATTGCAATAACTGCTTCTTACGGAAAAACATCTATTAAAAACTATCTTTATCAAGTACTAAGTAAAAAATATAATGTATATCAAACACCAAGAAGTGTAAATACTATAGCTGGGATTGTAAAAGATGTAAATAATGACCTGCCAAAAGGTACAGAGATATATTTAGTAGAGGCAGGAGCTAGGGAAAAAGGTGATATAGAAGAGATAGTAGAGTTTATAGAACCACAATATGCGATTATAG
>JAYELQ010000072.1:0-2727 GCA_034717655.1 Campylobacterota bacterium | reverse complement strand
ACTTTATTACTCTCAGCTAATTTCATATATCTCATGGTCATACCAAAATTTATATCTTTATACTTCAAATAATATTAGCTTCAATAAACTATGATATAATTATTTTTATTTAAATATCAATACCAAGAAATACAATGGCTCTAGTTAAATGCCCAGAATGTGAAAAAGAAATAAGTAATCAAACACCAACTTGTCCAAATTGTGGAGCACCAGTACATCAAATAGCACTAGGTAATTTTTTCTTAACGCCTTTAATTAAACAAATTTTCCTAGGTGGATTCCTAGTTTTCTTATTTGTATTTGTGCCAGACAAGATAGACGATGATAGGTACATTCATTTAGTAATGCAAATTATATTTTTTCCAATTTTTTACATTATAAATACAAAATCAATTATTGGTAAAATTTTACCAGTTTTATTTTATATATTTATACTTATTACAACTACGGATATTGGTATAGAATACATAAGAAGTTTATAAAATTTAAAAATGGATTAGCATTGAAATTTGATTTACTACTATGAAAGTTTTTCTCGCTCCCATGCTTTGCTTGGGATGTGTATACTTAAGCTAGATTAATCTTCTGCATGAATTTCAAAGTAAAACTTTGGAACTAGATAAATTTTAAAAAATATATCCATAATATAAAGACTACACGCATCATCTAGGACTTGCAAGTTTCAATATTAATGTTTTTCTTTCCAATTTGTTATGTTAATAATTAGTAAGAATTAATTTTACTCTATCATTTTATTCTGTATCTTTCAGCATAATTTTGATTTCATTAAAAAATCACTTCTATTCTTATCATGGTAGCTTTGACCTTCTTTTGTTAAAAGTTCTGGATGACCATATAAAAAATAATCATTCTTTGAAATTTTTAATAAATCATTTTCTTTGTTCATATATCCAAGAAATCTAAAAAAGCCTTCTCTTGCTAAACCATTAGGTGTCCATTTTTCAGGATTAAAATACTCCGTATCGTAATAGCCAGTTTTTGTATATATATCCATAATTAATTGTGAACAAAAATATACTTTATTGTTTGAATGATTTAATTTTTTTTCATTACTGTGAAAGTCATTTATTGAAAAACGATTTTTTAAAGTATTGAATTCTTTAAAAAAAGATAAAAAAGCACCTTTTTTATTATATTTATAATTTTTCTTTTTTAATTCTTTGATGTAAGATTTCATTTTGATTTTATATTTTGGTGGTATTGGTACTCTAGTTACAACAATATAATTGCACTCATTTATAAATTTTTTTACATTTATAGTTCTGATGACACCATTTTTATTCACATCCATTATTCTATTATTACCTACATAAATTGAACTATGACTATAAGAATCTTCTGTAAAATGTCTTATTATTTTGGATGGAATGGTATTTGAATTACTTAATAATACATCACCAAAAAGTAAATATTTGCTATTTAATATTCTGGGTCTAGTACCAATGAATAAATAGTCATTAACATAGGAATCATTTAAAATTTTTTTTCTTGTTGATTTAAAGAACATTTATATTTTCCTTGTAATAGAATATAGCTTTACTATCTGAACATAACGTTTGAGTTGAGAAACAAGGTGGTGAAACGGTAAGATAATTTTGTCTTTTTGATTTCTTAATGCGAAACTTTAAAGTTCATATTATCGGCAGTTTAACCTTGTTTCTCTCCAATGTTTTGTTATACTTTACAGTTTAGTTTACACTTACTGTTGATGTCTTTTCAACAATAACAGCTTCTTTTGTTGCTCTTTTATGTGTATTTTCAATATTACTTTTTGAAAGGAATTTATTGATTTGTCTTAAATTCTTTTCATATTGTGGTGATGAAATTAATTGATATTCTGTTGTACCATGTATATCATTTGTCAATTTTATAGTAATACCTTTTTTAATTAATATCTCTTCTTTCATTTTTTTACCCCAACCTTTTTCTAAAAATTGTTTTTTACTTTCTAAGGTACTTGTTGTGATTTTATTAATTTCACTTAAAGCATGTTCTTCCATTTTGTATGCTGTTGATGTTATATCTAAATATAAATAATTTTTGAAAAAACTCCACTTTGGTAATTCTGGTTTAAATTCTAAATTCATTATTACTACAACAAAACTTTTATCCATGACATAGCATGCACCAGTATTACATTGAAAACTATTTTGTTTTCCAACCTTGATGTAAGTTTGTATCATTTTTCTTACATCTTCTTCTGTTGGTATCCATGCAACGGTTAATTTTTCAGCATTATCTGTAAAATAACTATCTTCAATTTCTTCTTTAAGTAAATCTAACTGCTTGTGCATTTTTTCTTCAATAACTTTTTGAATTGATTCTGCTACATTTACTTTTCTTCTTAATCCAATAAAACCTTTTCTATAATAAAACTTTTCTTTCTCCAACTATAACTCCCTTTTTTAGTATAACGCCTGAGTTGAGAAACAAGTGGATAAAACGACTTGAAACTCTTGTCTTTATATTTTATTTAATCGACACTTAAAAGCTTGAAAACCACACTATACACTTGTTTCTCTCCAAAGATTTGTTAGTCTTTAGAGTATAATAGCACTTTTAAATTTGTATTATTCTTGATTTTAATCTAAAGAGGGTTTAATTCCCCGACCTTTAGGTCGCTGATAAAAACTACTCAGTTAAAATACCTCGCTTGTGATGTGAAATCGTAAGATTTTGCAATAACACAAGACTTGCGTTCAGCAA
>JAYELQ010000071.1:0-2739 GCA_034717655.1 Campylobacterota bacterium | reverse complement strand
ACTATTTAAACTTAAATTATATTAAACTCTACTTTTTTATTAAATGCTCGAGCTACTTTTGCCAAAAAATCTATCCCTACATTTGTAGTTCCATTTTCAATTCTACTTATTACTGCTTGTGTTGTACCTATTTTTTTTGCTAATTCTGTTTGAGATAAATTATAACTATTTCTTAATGTGATTAGTTGTTTAATGATTGTATATCTTAATTCTAAGTTATCCCATTCTTGTTTAAATTCAGGATTTTCTAATTGTTCTTGCAGATGTTTTTTAAAATCACTCATTTTCTAATACCTCTTTCATTCTTATTTTTGCTAATTTTATTTCACTTGGTGGTGTCTTTGGTGTTTTTTTCACAAAACCATTTAACATAATAAATTGTTTATTTGTATATGAAAAATAAATTATTCTAAATATACCTTTAGAATCTTTTATTCTCAATTCATACAACTTATCACCAAGTGGTTTTACATACGGAGCTTTTAAATTTATATTAAACTGTTCTAATAATTCAAATGCTCTAAATATTTTTAATTGTAACTTCAAATCAAGAGTATTTATCCACTCTTTAACTGGTTGAATACCACTATTTTCTTTATAATAATTAACTTCCCATTTCATAAATTAATTATATCTAATAAGATATAATGATAACTTTAATAGTAAGTTATATTAGTCCCGACTCTTTAGAAGTTTTTCTAACTATATTCTCTTCTTTAGCTCCTGTTTTATCCATTTTATCGCCTTTGTATATCTAAGATTTAAAAAAATATTATATCTTGAAAAACTTAATAAATTTTAAATATAAAAATATCAAAGTATAAACTTTAACCACTTTTTTAGTTATATACTCATAATAATTGGATACAATACAAACTTATATATTATTTATTAAAACAAGGAAATTTTATGAAAAAAAAGATTATTTTTACTCTTTTATTATTAAGTTCTTTTTTGTATGGAAAAGTTATAAACATAGCAGTTGCTGCAAATGTAAGTTATGCAATACCTAATTTAATAAAAGAGTTCAATACTATTCATCCAAATATAAAAGTAAAAACCACACTTGGCAGTAGTGGAAAATTAACAGCTCAAATACTACACGGAGCTCCTTATGATATGTTTATGTCTGCAAATATGGATTATCCAAAAGCTTTATATAATCAAAAAGTAGCTATCACAAAACCTATAGTTTATGCACAAGGTGGATTGGCTATACTTAGTAACAATCAAAGAAGTTTTAGAAAAGGTATCCATCTATTAGAGAGTAAACTTATAAAAAGAGTTGCAATAGCAAATCCAAAAACAGCACCTTATGGAAAAGCTACTATTGAAGCTTTGAAAAATAGTAAGATATTTAGTAATATAAAAGATAAAATAATTTATAGTGAATCTATATCTCAAACAGTATCTTATACTATGATGGCAGCTGATGTGGGTATCATAGCAAACTCTTCACTTTATAGTCCAAAAATGAAAAGATTTAAAAAAGGTATCTACTGGAAAAAGATAGATACAAAACTATACACACCTATAAGTCAAGGTATAGTGCTACTTAAAAAAGCAAAAGATAACAAAAGTGCAAAAGCTTTTTATGATTTTGTATTAAGCTATAAAGCTAAAAATATATTGCAAGATTTTGGATATATAATAAAATGAGTAAGGTTTTAGCAGTTATAACAGATATAAAAAGTGTAGATAATCTAAATATAGTTAAGTTTGATTTTTTTGGTACGGTATTAACTATGATGAGTTTAGAATTAAACTCAAATGTAAAAATAGGCTCAAAAGTTATATTAACCACAAAGTCAACATCTATAGCAATAGGTAAAGAGTTAAATCCTAATATAAGCTATTCAAATCAAATAAAAACAAAAATAGTATCTATAAACAAAGGTAAACTTTTATCTAGTGTTGAGTTATCTATAGCAAACTGTATATTTGAAGCTATCATAACACTAGAATCATCAAATAGATTGGATTTAAAAATTGAAGATGAAGTGGTAGCTTTTATAAAAGCTAGTGATTTATTGATATTAGAGGTTTTAGATGATTGATATTTTACAAAATATAGAGTTTGAACCTTTTTTATTATCTTTTAAATTAGCTGGTATAACTACAATTATACTTTTTATCATAAGTGTTCCATTAGCTTGGTATCTATCACAAACAAAATCAAAAATCAAACCTTTTTTAGAAGCTATTACAGCTCTTCCTATAGTGTTACCCCCATCTGTTTTAGGATTTTATATACTTATAGTATTATCACAAAACTCACCTATAGGGGCATTTTTTGAAGATACTTTTGGTATAAAACTTGTATTTAATTTCACATCTTTAGTAGTGGCTAGTTGTTTTTATAGCTTACCTTTTATGGTACAACCTATCCAAAGTGGTTTTGAGAGTTTGGATAAAAATATGTTAGAAGCTAGTTATATAAGTGGTAAAAGTAAACTACAAACTATTATAAAAGTAGCTTTACCCAATATAAAACCAGCACTTCTAACTGCTATTATTATCACTTTTGCACATACTGTTGGTGAGTTTGGGGTTGTTTTGATGATAGGTGGAAGTATAGAGGGTGAAACAAAAGTTGCATCTGTGGCTATCTATGAGATGGTTGAGATTATGGATTATACTACTGCTCATATATATAGTGCTATTATGGTTATTATTAGCTTTTTGGTTCTTTTGAGTGTTTATATATTTAACGGGAAACAGAAAAAGATAGGGGTTTAA
>JAYELQ010000070.1:0-2740 GCA_034717655.1 Campylobacterota bacterium | reverse complement strand
TTATGAATGAGATTATTTATAATTGGGAATTATTAGAAAAAATTGTAAATAATAATTCACAAGAATTTATTAATTGTTATCTTGATTTTTCAAATAATAAAACTACAGAATTAGATATTAAAAACTGGATTGTAGAATTTATATTTAAACACTCTAAAGAGTTTAATTGTATGTTAGAATCTAATTTTAATATTAATCTTGAAAATTTTATTAAAGAATTGAACAAAAGTCTTGTTAATAAAACAAAAAGAATGAAAAAGATTGAACTAGAGAAAGGAAAACTCCCACATCAAGATATTCTTGATAATATAGAATCTGCTTTTAAAAGTGCTTTTTATATGCACTTTAGATATCTTTATAATAATATTAAAAAATATAATATTGAAAAATCAAAAGAAGTAGCAATTTTCTTCTTCATAAGAAATTTTGCATATAGTGGAATGTTTAGATATAACAAAAGTGGAGGTTTTAATGTTCCTTACGGTGGCATAGGATATAATAGAAAGAACTTATCTAAAAAACTTGATTACTTACAAACTAAAACACTCATTAATCATTTATCTAAAACAAATATTGATAATATGGATTTTGAAGATTTTTTTAAAAAAAATAAACCAACAAAAAATGATTTTATTTTTTTAGACCCACCTTATGATAGTGAATTTAGCACTTATGCTAAAAATGAATTTACAAAAGATGACCAGACAAGATTAGCAAATTATTTAATTAAAGATTGTAAAGCTAAATGGATGATGATAATTAAAAATACTGATTTTATATTTGATTTGTATGATAAAGAGAGTATAAATATAAACACATTTGATAAAAAATATTTAGTAAGCTTTCAAAATAGAAATAATAAAGATGCTAAACATTTATTAATTAGAAATTATGAGGATTAACTTATGGCAAGAATAACTGAAAAAGAATTAATATTACCAGCATTGTTTGTTATGAAGACTAAAGATAATGGAGAAATAACAACATCAGATTTAATAAAAGAATTAGAGAAATTAATTAAAATTGATGAAGCTGATAAAGGTATTATTCAAGGAAGAAAAGATTCCTATTTTACTCAAAAAGTAAGAAATCTTAAATCTCATAACACTTTAGTTAAAAAAGAATTTGCTACTTATACAAATGGTAAGTTTAAAATAACTATACAAGGTGAAAAATATTTATCTGAAAACCAGGAAGAAGTAAAGCTTATTATAGAAGAAGAAAAATTTATACAACAACACTCCTTAATAATTACTGATTATTATAATGAATTTAATCAAAGTATAAAAAATATAAAAGAATTAACTGAAATAACATTAGTTAATAGTGCTTTGCAACCCCATTATTTTAATATGTTATACTCATCTGTAATTACTAGTTTGGAAACATATTTATCTGATGCATTAAAATTTAATTTATCAAATAAAGAAGAACTTTTAATAAATTTTGTAGAAACATTCCAAGATTTTAAAAATATTAAATGTAATTTTAATGATATTTTTAATTTATGTAATAGTATAGAAAATACTGTAGAAGAAGGACTTAGATCATTTCTATATCATAATCTACCAAAAATACAAGGTATTTATAAATCAACATTTAATATTGATTTTCAACCTATTAATGAATTAATGCAATCAATATCAATTAGACATGATTTAGTTCATAGAAATGGAAAAAGAACTGATGGAGCTAATCATAATATTACTAAAGGTAATGTATTAGAATTATGTGATAAAACATTGTCTTTTATTAATAATATAGAAGAACAATTTAGTGCTTTAATTTCAACAGAAGATAATGAACAATAACTACAGAATTTTCAATCGTGATAGCTTAGAGTTTATAAAAACTATGCGTTCTAATTCTGTGGATTTTATCTTTACTGATCCACCTTATAATATTAGCCAATATTCAACGGGAAATATTCAATTTAATCATAGAAGTGATATAAATAATAATATAGCTGATTGGGATAGAAATTTTGACCCATTGAATTATAGAGATGAGTTTCTAAGAGTATTAAAACCAAATGGTAATATATTTGCTTTTACATCGTACAACACAATAGGACGATGGCATGAAGTTTATGACCCTATTTTTGATACATTTCAATTTTTTATTTGGCACAAAACAAATCCTACACCTAAGTTTATGAAAGCAGGATTTTTAAATAGCTGTGAGATGATAGTGTGTATGTGGAATAGAGGACATACTTGGAATTTTGGAGAACAAAATGAGATGCATAATTTTTTTGAAAGTCCAATATGTATGCAACCGGAAAGATTACAAGACCCAAAACACCCAACTCAAAAACCAATTCAACTACTAAAGCATATTATTCAAATGGCAACAAATAAGGGAGATGTAATCTTTGACCCATTTATGGGGGTTGGTTCAACAGGAGTAGCTTCACTACAACTAAATCGTAAATTTATCGGTATTGAACTTGATCAAATATATTTTGAAGCTTCTAAAAAACGATTATATTTCCAAAAGAATTAAGTTTAAGTAAATTAAGAATTGTATTAAATGGTGATGTTGATAGATTAGTAATAGTTGATGAATTAGATGAAGTTTTGGCAAATCTTAGAAAAAAAGGTTTAAGAGAACTTATAAGCTTATTCTCTATAGACCAATATATAAAATCAATATTTGTAAATGGTTTTGAATTAAGGGGTGATTGTATCTCTTTGATTTTAGCTTATAATAAAGGTGTAGCATTCTCTATGTTTGCTTT
>JAYELQ010000069.1:0-2761 GCA_034717655.1 Campylobacterota bacterium | reverse complement strand
AAATCAATACTAAAGTCTATTATAGGTAAAGGGATAGGTAACTTAACACTTACTTTTGCCATCATATCTCTTAGTGATGAATCTTTATAAGATATTGTTTTATAATTAGCACTTACTTTTATAGGTAATATAGGTATATCAACAACAGCAGCAAGATATCCCATAGGTACAAAAAAATCTAAATTAACTTTTGAAGCTTCTGTAAGAGATGAGTCTATCTCTATATATCCTTGAAATTGTTTTACATTTATACCAAAATTAAAATCAAGAATACCTGCTGTTAATAAATTTATACCTGGTATTCCCCAATATAAAGTAAAGTCATTTTGTGTTAAATCAAGATTTGTATTTATATCACCTTTATACTCTTTATTATTAAAAGTTATAGAGTTTAATGTTTTACTTCCATCTATTTTTAATTTTTGTTGTTCAACTCTTGCATTTGGAATGATAGGTATAAAATGTTCAAAATATGCATAAATATAGGTATTAGAAGCTGTTTGTAAACCTAAATCATTTTCTAAATTAATATTAGAACCATTATCTCCATAATGTATAGTACCTGTTGGAGATGAACCCCAAATACCTGCCCCAACTTCTGCATCTAAAATAATCCCTGCATTAGCAGTTATAGAAGATGTTAATATAGTAGTTAAAACAATTTTCTTTGTTATATTTTTCATTTATACCCCTTTATATAAAATATTGCTGAACAACACTTTTTGATTCGAGTTTTTTACCAGTTTGAATAAAATTATTTTCGTGATTTATATAATCTTTAAAGTTAACTTCATACTCTTGCTCTTTATCTGTTCTTCCATAAGTTAAGATAATATTTGTAGCTAACTCTATATCCTCTTTTGAAGAATTTTTTTGAAATAAACAAATAGGACCACTTTCATCTATAATATTTACTTTATAATATTTATCACTATTTGTTTTTTTTAATTTCTCATTATCATCTTTATCACGACCTATAATAAGCTTTGCTCCATTTGGAAGTCTTAAATGGCGACCTGCTTTTAAAGTATCTATATCATCTACTTCTAGTTTATCATTTTCTACAAAATCTCTTAACTTATTACTAAATTGTATCTCTGTTAAAAGACAACCACCACCCGGTGATTCAAAATCTTTTAATCCTATCTCTTTTGCAAATTCAAGTTGTCTGTGTCTACTTCTACCACTAATATCAAGTAGTTTCTCTCTATCTATCCAACCTTCTAATTCAGGTTTTGAAGGTGGCATAAGTTTTGCACTAAGTGGTCTTACTATTAAATCTTCATTATTACTTAGTTTTTGAACACTATTCATAGCATCTTTTCTTTGACTCATAGGTCTTTGCCCTAAAACTTCTCCACTTATCATAAAATCTGCATTATACTCTTTTAGTAACTCACCTGTAAAACGGAACATAAACCCGTGGCAATCTATGCAAGGGTTAAAGTTTTTACCATAACCATATTTTGGATTAAATAACACCTCTTTTAAGTAAGATTCTCTTAAATCTAAAATTCTTAATTCAACACCTATTTGATGACACATATTTTCCATATGTTCTTTTCTATCTATTGTTGAACCAAACCCAATATTTATATTTACAGCTACTACTTCTATACCTTGATTTTGTACAATTTTCATAGCTAATACAGAATCTAAGCCTCCACTAAAAAGTGCTAATGCTTTCATTTTATCTCTCCTATTTTCTAAATAACTTTTCAGGGTCTATATATCTACTATTTTTAGTTGCTTGAAACTGTAATATATTATTTACTCTACCAACCACATACCCTTTTTTTATCCATTTACCAACTTTTAAAGTTGGAGATATCTTATCAAGATGAGAATATATAGTATGTAATCCTTTACTATGCTTAACAATAACAACATTTGCTAATAATCCAGAATTATTTTTTGCATAAACTATCTCTCCATTAAAAACATTATAAACTTTACTATTTGTTTTTTTAGGTTTTAAAGAGATAGACTCATTAAATAGTTCTATATTATAAACAGAATCATAATATTTACCAAATTTCTTAACAATTGTATAATCTTTTAAAGGTGCTATTGTTTTTCTTCCATAATATTTAGATATCTTAATACCTTTTGTTGAAGAACCGATTTTTTTAACTTTTATATTGATATCATCATCAAGTTTTTTCTTCGAGATAAATTTAATATTTTTAGTTTCTTTTTTTACTTCTTTTTTTATCTCTTTTGTTGTTACTTTTTTATTATCTAACTTGGCTCTTTTTCTAATATTCTCTTCTGTTAATCTAGCTAATCTTTCTAATCTTTTTTTTCTATCTAACTCTTTTTTCTTATTAGCTTTTTTTTGTCTAGCTAATCTTTCTCTCTCTAATCTTTTTTTTCTTTTTATATCATCTGTCTCTTTTTTTAGCTCTGTATTTTTTAAAATACTTAAATTACCCAATAAATCACTAACTCTATTTTGTTTCGTTATTAAATTTTCAAGATTATCTTGATACTCTTTATGTTTATTTTTTAAAGAGCGAATAATATCTTTTTGTTTCTCTTGCATATCTAAATATTCTTTTTTTATTTTTAATTGATTTTGTATATATTTACTTAGTTTTAGTATCTCATTTTTATTACTTCTAGTATCTTTATTTACTTTAATATAATTAATGTTTAAATTAAAAACTTCCTCTTTTGCATTATCTAATATTAACGAATAAACCTCTTTATTTATAATATCATCTAAAGACTCTTTATTTACCTGTTTGATACCCATACT
>JAYELQ010000068.1:0-13575 GCA_034717655.1 Campylobacterota bacterium | reverse complement strand
AAACTCATAGCTATTAAACCTATAAAAAAGCCTAATATAATTAGAACTAATTTATTATACTCTTTTTTTTCTTTTGCTTCTTTAATTCTTGAAAAATATATTCTTAATATAGCAAATATAACAAGAGATAAAAAAGCATATTTTAGATATATACCATCAATACCTGATATTATAAATCCACTTAAACCACCACCTAAAAAACCACCTAAACCTAAAAACAAACCATCTTTTAAAATATATCTGTTTTTTTTATAGTTTATAATTGTTCCAAAAATAGATGTGTAAACCATTTGTATTATAGATATAGATATAGCACTTTTAATACTATATCCACTAATTAATAACATAGGGACAAGAACCATACCTCCACCAACTCCAAAAAAGCCAGCCATAAAACCTGTAGAGATACCAAATAAAGTAAATAACTCTATATTGTACAACTAACTAATCTTTTTTCATAGCATTAATAAAGTTTATATATATATCTTCTAACTCTTTATCTTCACCTGATACATCTATACCATCGTGCTCTTTTAGTGCATGTTCAAGAACAGCCACCCTTTTTAGAAGATAATTAAACATCTCTTTTGAGATATCTGGTAAATTATTGTGGTCTAATTGTTTTGAATCTTTACAATCATCATCGTTTCTTTTTATAATTCTAGCAGGTACACCAACAGCTGTAGAGCTACAAGGTACATCTTTAACTACTACAGAGTTTGCACCTATTTTGCTATTTTCTCCAACTGTTATATTACCCAATACTTTAGCTCCACTACCTATAACTACATTTGATTTTATAGTTGGATGCCGTTTTCCGTGACTTAAACTAACACCACCTAAAGTAACACCTTGATATATCAAAACATCATCTTCAATAACAGCAGTTTCACCTATAACTACACCAAAACCGTGATCTATAAATACTCTTCTTGATATAGTAGCAGATGGGTGTATATCTACATTTGTTAAAAATTGAGATATACCACTTATAATTCTAGCTGTTAGTTTAAAATTTTTTTTATAAAGTTTATTTGCTATTCTATAATTTACTATAGCCCAAACTCCCGGATAATTAAAAATAAGTTCAACTTTAGAGTGTAAAGCAGGGTCATTTTTAATAGGTAATGAAAAATCCTCTTTTATTAATTGCCAAATTGTTGTTTTTTCCATTAAATTATTTTAAAATCCCTTTTTACTTGGTCTATTACTATATCAAATTTTTGTAATATATATTCATCCTCTATCCCATTTTTTAGTTTACTTAGGTTTTTTAACATAGGTTTAAATTTTTCTATTGCATTTGGATGTACTGCAACACCACTTTTAATATTTGAACCTAATCTAACAAATAATAATACTAAATTTTTACTACCTAAAATAGCTGCATATGTGATAGGTAAAATACCGTAATTATCTGGTATATTTAAAATATCTCTATTTATTGTGGCTATTTTACTTAATATCTTTTGTTTATTATTCCATATAGCACTATGTGCCACGGTTCTACCTATATTATCTTGAACTGAATAATCAAATAAAACCACTTCAGTCAAAATATTAAATAGACTCATATTACATTTCGTATTCATAATTTTATGTAAAACAGTATCACCATCTTCATCTTTTGCATTATGGTCAACTTTAGAACTAATAAGCATACTTAAGTTATTTTGAAAGTTACTACTAACACTATCATTTTTTAACATATTAAATACATATTCAAAAAATATATTATGTCCTGATATACTTAGTGTTTGAATATCTAATCCATATTGAATATATAGTTTAAACAATGGAAAATGGTCATTTAGTAAAGGTGCAAAAAACAGAGGATTACCATAAGAATCTAAAAAGTTTAAATCTTCTTTATTATTTTCTAATAACTCTTTTAATATCACTATATATTGCCCATCTTTTTTAATCTTTGATATAACATAAGGGTCACCACTTAATAACTTTTTACCGTGTGTATCTAAAATAATATCATTTAATACTTCATATAAAGATTCGTGTTTACTGTTTTTTATAGTTGGGTCTGCCCCATATTGTAATAAAAGTAATATAATATCTAAAGCATCTATCCCTTTATAAACAGCTTCAAATAATACAGTTTGATTATTTTTATTTTTAATATTAGGATTTACCCCTACAGATAATAAAAAAGCTGTTAATCTAAAATCAAGATTATTTATAGCTTCAAATAAAGCTGTATCCCCATCTTTATTAGTAGCATCTACCTCAACACCTACACTAACAACTTTTTTAGATATATTTAATAAACTATCTCTTCTACCTTTCTCTTCATCTGATAGTTTAGAAGCTGTTGATATTAACTCCATTAAAATAGTATTATCACCTACTACTCTTGAATTTATATCAGCTCCATTATCAATAGCTTTATCTACTATATGAGAACCCTCTTCACCTCTTAGAGCGGTATTACATAGATAAGTTTCACCTTTTTTATTTTTGATAGTTGTATCAGCTCCATTTTCTATAAGCTTTATAGCTTTGTCATCATCTTCTAAAACTTGAGAATGATGCATAATTGAGTTATTATCTATATCTATATTATTTAACTCTAACCCATCTTGTTCTAATAAGAAATCTATAAAATTTTTATCTCCATAAGATAAAGCATCAAATATTGAGTTTCTATTATTTATATCTTTATTATTTATATCCGCCCCATACTCTATTAATAATTTTGAAATTCTAGTTTGACCTAAAACTATAGCATCTTGTAATATTACTCTATTATATTTATCTTTTTTATTTACATCTAAAATATTTTTAGATAATATTAAAGATACTAAAGAGTAGTTGTCTTTTTCAATAGCTATATCTAATACAGATTGATTAAAATTATTAATTATAGATATGTCAATACCATTTTCAATTAACCAAATAGATGATTTAAATTTCGATTTTTTTAAACATAGATGTAAAAAAGTATTTTTTTGTTCATCTACATTATTTATATTTACAACACCAGAGTTTAAAATATCATTTAATTTTCTAGCATCAAAATTTTTATGATAAAGTTCCTCTAAAAACATCTCTTTTGTGTATATTTTATTAAAAATACCGTTTAACATCTAAGCAATAGACCACGATATAGTTTCATCTGCATAGATAGGTACAACTTTTTGTTCTTTATAAGTATAAATAGCTGGAACTTTAAAATCTTCTTTTACTAAAGTTATAGATTTTGAAGATGGTTTTATATTATAAATATTACAAGCATTATTACTTATAAATTTTTGAAGATTATCTAGCTTATTATTATTATCAAAAAATTGTGCTAAAACTTGCAGTGCTATGGGTGCTGTAAATACACCTGCTGCACAACCACAATTCTCTTTTGCGTGTTGTGGATGTGGAGCTGAATCACTACCAAACATAACTTTTGCATTTCCCTCTAGTGCAACTTTTTGTAAAGCATCTCTATCTTCATATCTTTTTGCAATTGGTTTACAAAATAGATGTGGTTGTAACATACCACCTGCTACATCATCAAGAGTTATAAGTAGATGGTGTAAAGTTATAGTAGCATAAAGGTTATCATATTTACTCAACATATCAACAGCATCTTTTGTAGTGATATGCTCCATAATAATAGTTAGTTTTGGAAATGCTATAGCTAACTCTTCATAAACACTCATAAACTCTTTCTCTCTATCCATAACAAAACCATTTGTTTCACCGTGAACACATAAAGGTATATTAAGCTCTGCCATAGCATTTAAAGTTGGAGCTAATGCAACTGTATCTATAGACTCAACCCCACCTTCACTATTTGTAGTTATCCCAGCTGGGTATAGTTTAATAGCAGTAAGTTTATCTTTTACACTTTCTAAAAACTCTTTTGTGTATGGTTTAAAAAACAGTGTCATCATAGGGATAAAATCTTCATTATCGATAGCTTTAATTATTCTTTCTTGATATTGAACTAATAACTCTTCATTATCTACAGGTGGTACTAAATTTGGCATTATAATAGCACCTGCAAATGTTTTTGCACTAAGTGGTGCTACTAACTCTAGCATCTCATTATCTCTTAGATGTAGATGCATATCAAATGGACTATTTATTGTGATGTTTTTCATTGTTTATTCCTATGTTATATTTTCTCTTTTAATATATTTATATTATATCAAATTATTTATAAGAGTTAAATATCTACATAGAAAATAAACTTAATTAAAACTATTTTTTTAATATCCAAAAACCACTATTTTTAGGAATATTAGAAAAAGTACCAATTGCAGTGTTTTGCTCTATTTGATTTTGTATAGCTGTATTACTTGAATAAGCTAACCATTTACTATTTTCATATCTCCAAACTATATTTCCATTTGGGATATTAGAAGTTCCATTTATATCAATAGAACTCCCTAGTAGATGCCAACCTATCTCTAATTCATTTGTAGATACTGTTGTTATAACATCAGTTGAAGTTATACCACAACTAGCAGGATTTACTTTACAGTTATTAATAGCTTTTGCCACCTCTTCTTCTACAATTTTATCAATACTATCTTCTGAACATTGTGTAGTTTCTTCAAAAAAAGAGTAGTCTGGTGTAGGTGGTGTTTCATCTAAAGTTTCAGCGATAATAAAACTAGAACTTAATAAAGAGATTAATAATATATTTTTTATATTTTTCATATTATATCCTTATTTCTTTCTAATCCATACACCATCAAATGAATTTAATTCATTGATTGATTCTATCCCAGATGTTTTTATAGCTGTTTGTGTTGAAGGGTTTGGTGAATATACTTTCCAAGTTGTTCCACTCCATTTCCAAACTGTATCAACACCATTAAATAAATTCATATTAGTAATAGGTGTAGATGTACCTACCATATGCCAACCATTACCTTTTGTTGCTAAAAATTCTTCTGTTATTTCTGGAGCTGTTGTATATATTCCACAACTAGCTGGATTATTTTTACACATCTCTTTTGTATCATTTACAAGTTTTGTAGAGTTTACATCTAATATATTATTTTCATCAATAGTAACTTCACCATCAGTACTATAAATATTAAAATTATAATAACCAGTTGCTGTATCTTTTGCTTGTAGATAAAGTTTGTTATCCATCTCACCTATAATGCTAAAAGATGATTCTGTAGAACCGTAATATATATCGTGTACCATTTGTGTACCTGATGTAGTACCATCACTTTTCCATAACTCATATCCATAATTTGGTGTATATGCTTTAAAATAGATATTATCATTAAATATATAAAAACTTTGTGGACTAGATGCAGTATCATCTGGAGTGATATCTTTTACTAAATTTGTCCCTGCACTTGTACCATCTGTTACATATAGTTCATATCCATATTTATCATTCTCTTCAAGTTTACCATAAAGAAATACTTTTCCATTTAACTCTTTACTTATATGTTCATCATCGTAATAATAGTTTGTATATAAGCTATCTCCATTTTTAGTTTTTAACTCATAAGTACCTGCAGAAGTACCATCACTTACCCACAATTGATATTTAGAATCAACATAATTTCTAAATAAAATCTTTTCACCAATTGTCCTAAAATAATGAAAATTAGAATCACTAGAGCCTATATTAAAATCTTCAACCATTTTTGTACCTAATGAACTACCATCACTTGTCCATAACTCTTCACCTTTTGATTTCCACTCCTCTGTATCTTCATCATAAGTACTATGGGTAGCCATAAAATATATTTTTCCACTATCTGTAACAGTAAATTTATTTACATCTGTAGTAAAGTCAAGTTTTTCACCTGTATTTTTTGTTGTGTTATAAGTTGAAGAGTATATACTAGTTGTACCCTCTTTTGTACCATCTGTTTTCCATAAAGTTAAAGTATAATCATAACCAGAACTTGCAGATATATAATAAGATGTATGAAAATATAAATTATCTTTATCTTTCCCAATATAATAGTAGTTTGTAGAGGAGCTTGTTGCATTTGGATTAAGTAAAAGTTCTGTACCATCTGTTGTACCATCACTTATCCACATCTCTTGACCATTAAGTCCATCATTTGCTAAAAATATAAGTTTACCATTTATCTCTTCAAAACTATTTGGATTTGAACCTGAAGTACCTTCTCTAATATCTTTTATTAAAGTAGTTGTAGTACCATCTGTTTTCCAAAGTTCATCACCTTTATCATCTACATCTCTTGAAAAAAATAGTTGATTACCAATCTTTTTATTATCTTTATAATAATCTAATGTAACTTTTCTTGTATCAGTACTATTTGAAGCTGTATCTTTTATATAAGATATACCATTTCCATCTGACATCAATAAATTATAATTACTATCTCTTAATATCAATCTATTATTTAATGTAGTTAATAGTGTAAAAGGTGAATCTGAAGCACCTTCAGTGAAATCAGCTATATTATAAGTACCCTCTTTTGTACCATCTGTTGTCCAAAGTTCATTACCTAAAACATCATTATCATCAGCCATAAAATAGATTTTACCATCACCTATTTTAAATTGAGATAAACTATTATTCAGTGTTCCATCTACTAAAAGTGTTTTTTTCAAATCTGTACCATAAGTTGTAGATATAGCAAGAGTTGTTGCTAATGACAATTTTATTAAATTTTTAACCATTTTATTTTCCTTTTTATTTATTAAATAAAATATTATTTAAAGTTTGTTTTTTTATCTGCTCCATAAAGCTTATAGATGCACTCTGTATTGCTGATTCTTGTGAAGTTGAAGACCTACCAATACTATATATAACTTTGTTTGATATAACTTTATTATTTGATATTATAGATAAAGTTGTAGATATTTTAGCTATATTCCAACCTCTTGCAATACTATGTTTTATTTTACTATCCATTTTTATTGTAACATCACTTTTATTATAATTTACTTTATAATTATTTTGATTTAATAGGTCTATTAAGTTATCAGCAAAATAGTTATCTTTTTTATTACTTATAACTCTAATAGTAAGATTGTTTTTTATCTCAGTAATAGTATTGATATATCTATTATATCTTTTTATATATGGTTCAACATCAAAACTGTTATTAATAGCATTTAGTATAACTGTTTGTTTTTTAGCTTTATCTATTTTTGGATAGATATTTTGTAAAATATTAATTTGCTCTAATTTTCCATAATTATCCAATGAATTATAAGTTTTTATAAGTTGTTTATCATTTATATCAAACTCTTTTTTCTTATTATTAAATAACTCTTCCCTATCAACTTCCATTAATATATAAAAATTATCATCTATTTTTTGACTTCTTTGAACTGTTGCATTTGTAAATTTTATTTTTTGAACATCTACTTTAAGGTTTTTTGATATATTTTTATTATAGCTATCCTCTTTATTACTATTATGAGATAAACTTGTAACAGTTTCCATAGTAGAACCCACACTTACAACAAGTCTTGAGGCCATAGAGTTTAGTGCATTATCTTTTGCTTCTTGAAGAGTACTAGCTTCACCTTCACCATATAAATATAGATTATTATTTGATGGTGCATTAATATACCAAGAGGGCATTTGGATATTGTTATTTGGTAAAGTGGTGTTTTTACTACCTATACAACCACTAAGTATAATAGTAGTTGTTAATAATAAAGTACTTTTAGAAAGGAAGTTTTGGAATTGCAAAACCAGCCTTTTCGTGTGATTTTTGTACTAATTGCCCTAGTTTTAAAGTATTACCTTCACCCTCTTCTATAGTAACCCATGTTCTATTTTTTGTTATTTGTTGAGAAGCTCTAAGTTTTGTAGTAGTTTCTATAACATCACAAGATTTAACCCCTGTCATAGGGTCTTCCATATCATCAAACTGATACACTTTAAATAATTGATTTTCTGAAACCTTCATATCTCTACCTATATTTACTTGTGCTATAATTTCATTATCTTGATTTTTTTTAATTTGAGTTATATAACCTTTTACAGCAAAATAGTTTGCAAATTCTTCATTTAAAGCAGGTAAAGAACCTATCATAGCAGCTTTTATACCACCTACTACTTGGTCATAAGTTGGTGTTTTTATTTTTCCTATATTTCCACTACTCTCAAGTTGTTTAGTAAATACAATTTTACCAGTTTCTACATCTAGTATTTTTACACTCATTTTAGTAGATATAATCATACCATCGGTCATAGAAGCACCAAGTTTAGCTATAGAACCTAACATCTGTAATGCTTTATTTTCAGACTTGTCTGTAGATGACTTTACACCTTTTGCTGAACTTTCATTGTCTCTATATTTTTGTTCAACATTATCTATAGAACCTGTAATAATATATCTAACACCAGATGTTTTACCAAAAGCTACTGCTGAAGATGGGTCAATAAGTCCACTATCTTGAAATTTTAACTCTTTATCAATTTTATTCATATCTGTTCTTGTAAAAAGTTTTGCTCCACCTGAAGCTACTATTAGAGCTTCTAATGGACCTGTAACAGAAGCTGAAAGTTTTGCATCTACACTTCTTTTTACACTTGATGATTTTGAATTTGATTTAAATTTACTAGAGCTTGCTGATATTCCTGCAACAGCACTTGAACTAGCAATGCCAGCTGAATTATAACCTCTAACACCAACAGCACTTGAATTAGCAACTGCTAAACCAGCACTTGCTGTTTTTCTAGTTGAGTTAGTGTTAGAGCTTCTATTCTCCATCTCTGCTTTTCCAAATGTTGAATTATTTGTAAAAGGGATAACAGCAACAGTTGGCATAGCTGACTTATATTTTGCCATACATATTTCTGGTATATTAACTTTCTCTTTTACTTTTGTAGGATAAGATAAAACATCTAGTTTGTTTCCTCCACAACCAGTAAGAACAGCTATTGCAGCTCCTGATAAAACTATATTTCTAATTGTTTTTGTCATAAATTTATTCCTTATATTTTTAATAATAAAAGTATATCATAAATAATATTATTTTATATTATTCGCTACAAATAGAAATATATTTATTTATTCTATTAACTAGCTTTTTTTTCAAGATATTTTTTATTGGCAACATCTTCAACTAAAACATTAGCAAGTTGTAAAGCTCTTGTAGCTATATCATTAGTCTCTTTTTTGACTGATTATTTTTAAGCATTTTTTCAAGGTCAAATATAGTTTTATTTATATACTCTATTCCTAATAATTGTTTATCACTTCCATTTGCTACCTCATCAATAAGAGTACTTGTTTGTGATATTTTTTCATTAAGGTGATTATATCCTTCAATCATTTCACTTGATATTTTTTTACCTTGAAGTGTTTTCTCTTGTGCTGTCTCTACTAAACTTCTAATTTGACTTGCAGATTCAGAAGACCTACTAGCAAGATTTCTAACCTCTTGAGCAACAACAGCAAAACCTTTTCCAGCTTCCCCTGCTGTTGCTGCTTCAACGGCTGCATTTAGTGATAATATATTTGTTTGGAAAGATATAGATTCAATTGTTTCTATTGCTTGATTTATAGTTTGTGTTGCATCATATATATCCTCCATTGCAGTTGCTGTATTAGAAGCCAAAGAGTGACCTTTTGTAGCTGAACTCTCTAAATCACCCGCATAACTATTCATTGATATAGCTTTATTTGAATTATCTTTAATATTGTAAAGATACAATACCAGCAATAGATGCAGAAATAGCTGTAACTACAATAACTTTTGCAAAACTTCCATCTCCTGCTATAGTTGAACCACCATTAAATCCAAACCATCCAAACCATAATATAAAGACACCTAAAGCTATATATGTTTGAGAAAATGGTTGCATCTCATTTGGTTTACCATTTTTATCAAATCTATCAACTCTAGCACCAAGTACAATAGCTCCTGCTAAACCAACCCAAGCTCCAACAGAGTGTACTATTGTACTACCTGCAAAGTCTATAAATCCTTTTTCTGCTAACCATCCCGTTTCACCATCAAGTATAGCTCCACCCCATCCCCAGTGTCCAACTACAGGATATATAATAGCAGTAACACAAACTGCAATAACTAAATAAGCTTTAAATTGCATCCTTTCAGCAACAGCTCCAGATACAATAGTTACAGCAGTTCCTGCAAAAACAGCTTGAAATATAAAAAAAGTATAATCAAAATTGGAAGTAAAGCCATCTAGTAAAAAACCACTTGTTCCAAAAAGTCCCCCATAAGTGGCACCAAACATCACTCCAAATCCTACAAAAAAGTATGTAGTAATTGAAAATATCATATCTATAACATTTTTCATAGCAACATTAATAGAATTTTTTGCTCTTACCACACCTGTTTCAACAAATGTAAATCCAGCTTGCATAAAAAATACTAATGCAGTAGCTACCATTATCCACACTAAATCTAAATTTAATTGAACATTTTGTTCTTCTGATGCATAAATTATAATAGAACTAAATAGAAATACTAAAACTAACTTCATATATTATCCTTTTACTTAAAAGATAATATATGCAATAACTATTCCTTATAATTATGACAAAACACTACTTAAATTCCAAATAGGTAGCATTACAGCTAATACAAGCCATAATATAATTAATGATATAAAAAATATTATAATAGGTTCTAATCTATTTGATAATATTTTTATAGATTTATTAAAATTTACTTTATAATAGTTTGTTATATCTTCTAAAACTTTTTCATAATTATTTGATTCTTGTGCAACATATAGTAATCTAATAGTTAAATCATCAAAAAGTTTTGTTTTTTCAAATGCTAAAGCTATTGATAATCCATTTTTTATATCTTTTATAACCTCATCTATTTTAATATTAAGATAACTATTTGATAATATATTTTTTGTATGTTCAATAGCTATTTGAAATTGATATTTTGATTTAATAACAATACTAATAGATAAAAAAAGTCTAAAAAATAGATAATACTTTACAACTTTACTTATGATAGGTATTTTTTTAATTATAATTTTATCAAAATATATTTTATTACTTTTATATAGTTGATAAGATATAAATATAAAAGATATAATAGCTATAAAAATTACATATAAATAGTTTTTAAATATATCATTTAAAAATATCAAAGCTTTGGTGGGTGTTGGTAAGTTTCCATCTAACATTTTAAATATATATTCAAAATTTGGAATAACATATATAAAAATCATAATTATAGATACAAATAAAGAACTAAGTAACATAATAGGATATCTTATAATATCTTGGAATTTCTCTTTATTTATATTTTCTTGATTTAATAGTTCAACTAAAGAGTTTATAGACTCTTTTATATTTCCATTTTCTATCCCTAATTTTAAAAATAGTATAGGTGTCTCTCCTAAAAAGTTTTTATACTTTTGTAACTCTATATCTATATTTTTTGCATTTTTTAAACTATCATCTATAATTTTTAATATATTATAGATTTTTTTATCTTGTTTTGTTTTTAAAAGTATATTTATAGATTGAGATAGTGTTAAATTAGAGTTTAACATTATAGATAATGATGAAAAAAGCTCATATATAAGTTTTTTATTATTTGGAAAAAACTCTATATTTATATTAAAACTTATCTTATTCTTCTCTTTTATATCTATAATATTTTTTGGATAATTATCTAGTTTTTTTAATTCACTTTTATTTTTAGCTTCAAGAGTTATATTTTTTATTTTGTTTTTATATTGATATATTATTTTATATTTTGGCATAATACTCTTCTAGTGAAGTTATATTGTTATTTACAAGTTTCATACCATTTGATTGTATAGTTTGGAAACTATTATTATCTATAGCATAATCTAATATATTTTTTACATCAATCTGTTTTGATACCATTTTAGATATATTTTCATCAAATTTTAATGCTTCACTTACAATAGCTCTGGAGTTATAACCTGTTAAATTACACTCTTTACATTTAGCACCTTTACAATATTTACATAAAACTCTAACTAACCTTTGAGATAAAATTAATTTTAAAGTATTTGCAATAAGATAGCTTTTTGCCCCCATATCAAAGAGTCTTGTTATTGTTTCTGTTGCACTATTTGTATGTAGTGTTGCTATTACAAGGTGACCTGTTAGTGAAGCTTGTATAGCTATTTGTAAAGATTGGCTATCTCTTATCTCACCTATCATTATAATATCTGGGTCTTGTCTTAATATATTTTTTAATACTGTAGTATAATCTAATCCTATATCTGTATTTACATTTACTTGCATTATCCCTTTTAGTTTATATTCTACAGGGTCTTCTACTGTTATTATCTTTTTGGAATTTTTATTTATCCTTTTTAACATAGAATATAAAGTAGTTGTTTTACCACTTCCTGTAGGTCCTGTTACTAAAATCATACCTGAAGTTAATGGTAATACTGTTTTAATAATATCTAATTCATTATCATCAAAACCTATATTCTCTAACTCTTTATTTATATTTTTATTATCAAGTATTCTTAATACTATAGATTCCCCGTAGATAGTAGGTAGTGTTGAAACTCTAAAGTCATAATTATTTTCATATATATATCTACTAAACCTACCATCTAATGGTAACCTTTTTTGAGAGATATCTAAAGAAGCAAAATATTTAATAATAGAGCTTATAATAGGGTATAGTTTAATTTTAAAACTAAATAATTGATTTAAATCTCCATCTATTCTAAATCTTATAATTACACTTTTATCTAAAGCTTCTATATGTATATCACTACCATTATTTTTAATACAAAATTTAAATAACTCATCCATAAACTCTATAATATAAGAGTTTTTATCATTTTTTGAAATAGATAAAGATTTAGAGGCTAATAAAAAAAGCTTTTTTTGAAAATCTAAATGTAAAAAAGATAACTCTAAAAAATCTTTATTTATATAAATTAATTTTATAGGTTGTTTTAATATATTTTTAACTATATTTACATCTAAGTTTTCATCTGAAGTGGCCACTAAAATATATAAAGTATCTTTTAGAATAGGTAAAAATTTATATTCTTTTAGTAAATTAATATCTATATTATTTAATAAATCGTATTCTATATTATAGTCATATAAATTTTTTAGTTTCATTTTGTAGCCTTTTGTTAATTATATCTAAATAGTAATTTATATTTATTAAAATGATATTATGGTAAAATAAATAAATATAGCACTTTGATATAAAAAGATAAGGACTTAAATGGAAACAAAAGTAAGAAAATTACCTAAAAAAACAATTATATATCTTAGTATATTAGGTGTTTTAGGTGTGGTGTCATATTTTATAGTTAATGGTGGGCAGTCTGTTACAGCTACTAAAATAATAAAACTATTAAAATATGATAATGTATCAAATGTGGAAGTATTTGCAAAACATCAATTTTTAAGAGAAGATACAAATGTAAAGGGTTATAAATACTCAATTAGTTTTATAGATAATAATACTAATAAAGAGTGTAAAGGTTTTGTATTACAAGATTTTAAAGGTAATGTAACAGAAGATTTAATCTGTAAAGAGATAAAAGGCAAAAGAATGTTATAGAAGCTTTATCAACATTAGATAAACCATATAGTGGTAGCCATATCACAAAAGCAAACCAAGCATTAAAAGCTATCCAAGCTTTAC
>JAYELQ010000067.1:0-13776 GCA_034717655.1 Campylobacterota bacterium | reverse complement strand
GTTATAGCATCTGGGGTTATAGTTAGTGCATTGTTTGCATCATCATTAGTAGGGATAAGCGAGGCTTTATCTCTTTTGACAATAGGTATCATAGGTGGGGTTTTACCTGATTTAGACTCTAGTAACTCTAAACCTGTTCAAATTACATTTCGGATATTCTCCATATTCCTCCCCTTTATTGTGATATTGACATTTATAAAAGATTTGCCTTTGATTTATATATTTGCTATTTGGTTATTTTGTTCACTTTTATTAGAATATTTTATTTTTGCACTATTTTTAAAAGTAACTAGACATAGGGGTATATTTCACTCTGTGCCTATGGGGGTACTTATGGGATTATTACTTTATAATAGTTTATATCTTTTTACAGATACAACTAAAAATGTAGCTTTTTTATCTGGATTTATGTTGTTTTATGGATATATAGTACATCTTTTATTAGATGAGATTGTGAGTTTAAATGCTTTGGGTATGAGAGTAAAGAAGTCATTTGGTACTGCTATGAAACTTTATGATAAAAAAAACTTAATAGGAACTGCTATATTGTATTTAGGAATTTATGCTTTAATAGCTATGAACCCTATACATATAGATAGATTAGATGCTATATATAACTCTATTATTACTATGAATTTATATTAATATAAAATCCAATTGTATTTTGGTAAGTAGCAATTAGATATTGAAAATAGCTAATAGTGCAATAGCAGATATAATAGCAGATATTAAAAATAGATATTCACCATAAACCATACCTGATAAAACAGCTCCTACAAATCCACCTAATCCATAAGCTATCCCTAACATAAATTGTTGGGCTAGTTTTTTATTTGCATATATATTATATAGATATAATACAACAGCAGTATGATAAAGTCCAAAACTAAAAGCGTGAATAGATTGTGATATAAAAGATATGGTTACAGATGATGGATAAAGATATAATAATAACCATCTTATAATAGTAATAGCAATAGATATTTTAATTATAGTTATAAGATTATATTTTAATAAGGGTGCTTGATAATATAACATAGCTATTTCACAAATAACACCAAATGCCCACAAATAACTAATAATCTCTAAACTCATACCATTTGATGATTCATAAATAGTAAAAAAGTTATAAAATCCACCAAAACTAACTTGAACTAAAAATAAACTTACCCAAAAAGGGTAATATTTTAATAAAGAGAATTTCTCATCATCTTCATTTTGAATATATGTAGTATCATCATATTTAAGTAAACTATATGCACTAATAGCTGTAAGTAAAGTGGTTATAAAGTAATAATCTAATGCTACACTAGGTTCTGTTAAAAACTTTGCTAAAATAAGCCCCACTATCATAAAACCAATAGAACCAAATAGTCTTGATTTTCCATATCTATTTTTTAACTCTTTTAAAGCTATAGCTTCTATATATGGTAAAACTAAACTTAGACAAACACCTAAAATAGCATTATTAAATAGAAATAGATAAAAGTCATTTATTGTATAATAGAATAAAAAAGAGGATATTATAGATACTATAAGAACTAATTTAAATATATTTTGATTTAGTTTTAGATGTTTTAAAAATAAAAAAGGTGTAAGAAATCGCATTAAAGGAGCTAATGCTAATAATATACCTATATCACTAGCACTATAACCTATATCATTTAGAACTTTAGGTAAGAATATTACATATACCCCTACAGCTGCAAAATAGAAAAAGTAAAATGCAGATAGTCTGAAAAATAGCATTAGTTAAAAGTTACTTTAAATAAACTATTTTTCAATTCTGATAACTGATGTATGTAATATCACATCTTGTAGTGTTTTTTTATCTTTTCTAAAAAATGGTAATAATGCACCGACAATAATAATTGAACTCACTATAAACATCATATATCTAGCAATAGCAATACCTGCGGATACTTTTCTTTTTGTATGGTCATCAATAAGGTGTAGGTCATAAGCTTTAAAACCGGGTGTTTGACCTTTGAAAATCCAAAATAGTATAACAATAGTACCAAAAACTCCCATAGTAACCCAATGAGATAAATCATTACTTTTAAAGTCTTGTGAACCATCCATAATAATATAAGTAGTGATATACATAATAGGCATCATAAGCATAAACATATCTGTAATAAAAGCTTTTATCCTTACTAGTGGTGATGCTGATATGATAGTATCAGCATCCTCTTTTTTAGATGAAGTTGTTTTTTTAGTTTTTTCTTTTTTTTCAGTAGAAACTTTACCTTGTTTTACATCTCTCCATCTTGACATTTAGTTACCACGACTTCCTGGTTTATAAGCTTCACTACCATCTTTACAAAGTGGACAGTTGTCTGGTTCGTACATCTCAAAAGTAAAATCAGCTAAAGCAAATAGTTTCGTACCTTCTGGTAATTTACAATTTTCTTTTGCTTTTAAATCACTTCCAACTCTAGGGCAAAAACCTCTATTTGCTAATGCAGCAAATGCAACAACTTCCCCACCATCTTTTTCAATTTGTTTTGCAGCTTCTAATGCAGAACCAGCTGTTGTGATAATATCTTCACAAATAAGGTACTTTTCACCTTTTTTTACTTCAAAGCCTCTTCTTATACTCATATCTCCATCTGCTCTTTCTGCAAAAATAAATCTTACATCTAAAGCAGTAGCTAAAGCAAATCCAGCTATAAGACCACCTAAAGCAGGAGAACAAACAGCATCTACTTTAATACCACTATCTTTAATCTGTTTTGCTAACTCTTCTGCTAATAGTTTAGCAGTTTTTGGGTTCTCTAAAACTTTTGCACTTTGTAAATAAAATTGAGAGTGATTACCACTACTTAATTTAAAATGTCCCTCTAAAAGAGCATCTGCATCTCTATAAATTTGTTCTACATTCATCTATTTTTCCTTTTTATAAGAAACTGTTTTCTTACCTAAATCTCTCCAACCATAATTTATACCACCTTTTAGATGATATACATTAGGTATCCCTAACTGAGTAAAAAGATTCCCTATTGTTTTTGTTCTATTTGCATGTGCACAATATATTATGAAAGATTGTTCAGAGTTTTTTACATATTTTGTAAAATCTTTCATAAAAGAGATGAAGTCTACACCACCCTTTTCATTAAAGAATTCAATTGTTTTAGAACCTTTTATAATACCTGTATCTTTCCATTCTTGAGGAGTTCTTATATCTATTACTACTACTCCATCTTTTTGCATTTTTAATAATTGATTTGAATCAATTGTTTGAAATTTAGCATAAGATATAGATACTAAAAGAGATAATCCTAAAAATAATTTTTTCATAATAGATTATATTTTCATTATTTCAGCATCTTTTGCTTTATACATATCATCTGATTTTACTACATAACCATCTGTTATTTTTTGTATCTCATCTTGATATTTTTTAGATTCATCTTCTGTAATCTCTTTATCTTTTAGAAGTTTTTTTACTTTATCATTTGCTGTCTTTCTAATATTTCTAATAGCTACTTTTGCATTATCTGTCATAGTTTTAGCACCTTTTACAGATTCTTTTCTTTGCTCTTGTGTCATTGGTGGAAAAAATAGTTGAACAGCTTCACCATTATTGTTTGGATTAACTCCAATATTTGCAGCTGCTATTGCTTTTTCTATCTCTGCAACTAGATGTTTTTCCCATGGAGCTATATTTATAGTTGTTGCATCAGGAGTTGTTATACTAGCTACTTGAGAAAGAGCAGTTTGTGTACCATAATAATCAACAGTAATATTATCTAATATACTAGGCATAACTTTACCTGTTCTTAGTGTCATATAATCTCTTTTTAAAGCCTCTAAAGACTTATCCATAGCTTCTTTTGTGTTATCGTAAATTTCATTTATCATTTTTCTTCCTTTTTATTTTATTTATAACTTTATTTGAGATTGTAAATACATCAGGACCTAACATAATTCTAGTTCTTGAATCTTTTAGATATGTATTCATAGCTAAATCTACAATACCATCTTTTACATCTACATCTCTCCAACCCTCTTTTGTAATATAAAGTTTTAGTCTTTTTATTTTAGGGTCAACTTTTGCATGTATTCTTCTTAATATACCATCTTCTGGAAATAGTTCTGGTTCGTACCATTGTGCTTGAAAACTTTTATATCTTAATTTATGTTCAATATTAACTTCTCCAACAAGTGCAATCCTTGGTACATCATATAAGTTTGTATCATTATTAATACTACCTGTGCTTTGATTTAAGATTGCTTTAAAATCAAAATTATTTTTTAGTGTTTCTCTAACTTCTTTAGTATATTCTCCATAAGGGTAAGCATAAGTTGTTGGTTTAAAACCCATTTTTTTAGTAAATATATTATAAGATTTATTTGTATCTGAAATAATCTCTTGAGTTGTTAAGTTTTGTAATCTTGGATGAGAATAAGAGTGCAAACCAATTTCACCATATTTACTTGTCTCTTTTAGTTGTTTCCAGTTCATAAAGTCTCCAAAACCATTAGTTGAAGCTTCTACATAAACAAAAAGACTAAAAGGATAATTGTATTTTTTAAAAACATCCAAACCGTGATTATAAAAACTTTTATAAGCATCATCTATTGTTAATGCTATCCAATTATTAGGTATAGTTTCTTTTTTTGCTACTTTATCTAAAATAGTTTTTAATGGAACTACTTTGTAGTTGTGTTTTTTAAAGTATTCAAATTGTTTTGTAAGTTCTTTTACTGTAGTATTTGCGCTTGGGTATCTAATGTCTTCAAATCTATGATACACAAAAATATGTGCATTTGCAAAAAGAGTTGAAAACGAGATAAGAATAAAAAAAATATATCTCATTTTAACTATAATGAATTATTTTGTTATTGGTGCAGTTGGAACAACTGGTATAGATATATTACTTTCATTAGATAATGTTTTTAACTCTATATTATCAACTACACTGCTCTCTTTTTGTTGATTGTAAAGATAACCTAGTGCTAATGTGTTTAATACAAATAAAAAACCAAAAGTAAATGTCATTTTTGTTAAAAAATTTGCAGGACCCTTTGATCCAAACATAGAATCATTACTACCACTATAAGCTCCAAGCCCCATACTAGAACTTTTTTGAAGAAGAACCGAAATAGTAATTACAATTGCTAAACCAAATTGTACTATCAAAAGTGTTGATGTCATATTTAACCTTAATTTTAAAAATATTGGGTATTTTATCTTAATTTTATTTAAAAAGAGTTAAACTTACTTTTATGATAGATAAACAAAATATAAATAAACAATTTTCACAATATGCAAATGAATATAATAATCATAATATTATACAACAAATAGTATCTAAAGCTTTAGTCAGAGATATAGATAATAATCCAAAAAGGATATTAGAGCTAGGTTGTGGTTCTGGACAAATATTTAAAAATATAGATTTTAATTATGATTATTATAAAGCTATAGATTTTTCTCGGTCTATGTGTGATATTCATCCAAAAGCTTCAAATCTTGATATTTTTTGTTTAGATTTTGATGATAACTCTTTTATTAAAAATATTGAGAATGAAAAATATGATATGGTAATATCATCTTCTGCACTTCAGTGGTCAAAAAATCTGGATAAGATTATATATACTTTAAGTAAAATATCAAATAATATAAATATGGCACTCTTTACATTAAATACATTTCAAACTATTTTTAAACTTACAGATACTAAATCACCTATTTTAGATGAGTTTTATATAAAAAAAGTATTCTCAAAATATTATAATTGTATTTTTGAAATTATAAATTATAAACTAGAGTTTGAGAATAAAAAAAAGATGTTTGAATATATTAAAAAATCAGGTGTAAGTGGTGAAACAAATAAATTATCATTTCAAAAAGCAAAGTATTTATATAAAAATTATGATTTAAATTATTTAGAATTTGAAGTTATTTTTATAAAAGGTAAAAAATAATTATTTATTAAGCGATATTTAATATAAAATCAATTATAATTCTTTCACTTAAAAGATGGAGCCATAGCAAAGTGGCTAATGCATTGGATTGCAAATCCTTGATCCTCGGTTCGACTCCGAGTGGCTCCTCCACTATCAATTAAAAAATCATAAAATAAATTTTATCAAATACTATTTCCACAAAGATAACCACTACTAAAAGCCCATTGTAAATTATATCCACCACAAGGTCCATCTAAATCTACTAATTCACCTGCAAAATATAATCCATCTATAATTTTACTTTGCATAGTGTTTGGGTCTATCTCTTTTAGTGATACTCCACCTCTTGTAATCATAGCCATTTTAAAACCATCATGTCCAACTATAGTAAGTGGTGTATTTGTAAGGTTCTGTAAAAATATATTTTTCGCTTTTCCATCTATTTTTTTAAAACTAGAATTTATATCTACTTTTGATAATATAGCAATTTGTTCTAAAACAGATATAGGTAATATATCTTTTAAACTATCTTTGATTGTTCTATTTTGATTAGAATTATTATATTTTTTAATATGATTTAGTATATCATCTTGATTTTTACCTTTTATCATATTTATAAAAATTGGTACCTCTTCATATTTATCTAAAAAAGGTGTAATCTCTCTTGCAAAATCAAGAACAATAGGACCTCTTATCCCATTGTTAGTAAATATTAAATCACCTTGTGCTTTTATTTTTTTATATTTTGCTATATTGATAGTAATACTAGCTTTTGCTATAGTATCTGCCCTACAATATGATACCCAACTCTCTTTTGTATAAAGGGGCATCATAGCAGGATATAAAGATGTGATAGTATGACCTAACTCTTTTGCTAATTTATGACCATCTCCAGAAGCACCTAGTTTTGGATATCCTAATCCACCTGTAGATATAAGAATATTTTTAGATATATATTCTATTTCATCTAATATAATAGTTTTTATACTGTTTTGATTTGTTTTTATTTTTATATTTTGATTATTATAAATTATATCTATATCTAATCTATTTAATTCATTTGTTAGTGCATCTACTATTGTAGAAGCACTATGTGTTTTTGGAAATACCCTAAAACCATCAGGAATATGTATCTCTACACCTATATCTTTAAAAAAACTAATTAGATTATTATAGTCTAGCTTATTTAAAGCTTGAGTCATAAATCTACCACTTTTACCAAAAGATTTCATAAACTCATCTTTCTTTAGAGTATTAGTAAGGTTACATCTACCACCACCAGTTGCTTTTAATTTAACCCCAATTTGAGATAACTTTTCAACTAGTAAAACTTTTTTACCTCTTCTTTTAGCTTCTATAGATGCTATAATACCAGAAGGACCAGCACCTATAACTATAAGGTCATAGTTTTTATTCAATTTATTTTATTTTCTCAATTTTTATTATTGAATTGTCTATATCCATATCTTCTTGATAATATTTTAGTTTATCATTTAATGCTACCACAACTCTAAAGAAGTTCTCTTTTTTATGAGTACCTATAGTTATAGATTTAAATGGTGAATTCTTTAAAAGTACTCTTTTTGTATACATATTTATAGTTCCACTAAAATCAAATATAAACTTTCTACTTTTGTGATTTAAATCTTGATTTATCAGTTTGTATTTATCATCTATATCTATTGTTAATATATTGTTGTTTGTATTAGCTTTTATAAAAGAGTATATTTTATAATACTTTATATTATTAGCTATTACTTTCTTTTTCTCTTCCTTTTTTTTTATTTCAAGAGCTGCTAGTTTTTCTTTTAATATTTTAGCTTTTCTTTCCTTTTCTAATCTTAATCTCTCTTGCTCTTTAGCTAACTCTAGTTTTTCTCTTTCAAAGTTTAATCTCTCTTTTTCAAGTCTAAGTCTATCCTCTTTTAATTTATTCTCTTTCTCTTCAATTTTTTTTAATAATATATTTTGTTGTTCTATAAAAGTTTCTGTTTCTTCAAAAGGATTTGTTCTTCCAAGTAAATATGTAGTTAATATCATTGTAATTATCAAAGTAAATATAATTCTCATAATTCTTCAGGCTCCAAGTTTTTTAATTCTAAGTATTGTTTTTGTAAGTTTGCATTTTCTAATTGTATTTTTCGTATATTGAGTTCTAATTGTTGCTTTTTATATTTTAAATCTGTATAAACACCATATGTGTTTTTCCCTGCAAATAATAGATTTGAAATATAAAAAGCCATTATAACGATAATAATTGTTAAAAAAATAGATAAAAAGATAAAACTTTTATTATCTTTTATCAATTTAATTATAATATTTATAATCTTAAGGATTATATGTTTAATTTTATATATAACCTTAAGTATTATATTAATAAATTTCACTTTTTATCTTTAATTTATATTGTTATTTTTGAAATGGTTGATTACCTAAATATTCTGCATACCCAATCTCTGCACCAATTTCAATAAGTCTATTATATTTAGCGATTCTATCACTTCTTGCAGTTGAACCTGTTTTTATCTGACCACAGTTTAAAGCAACAGCAAAATCAGCTATAAAAGCATCTTCTGATTCACCACTTCTATGTGACATAACACAATTGTAATTATTTCTTTGTGCTAGTCTAATCGTTAACATTGTTTCACTTACAGAACCAATTTGATTTGGTTTAATTAAAATAGAGTTAGCTATCCCTTTTTGGATACCTTCATTTAATATAGAAGCATTTGTTACAAATAAATCATCACCAACTAATTGAACTTTGTCTCCTAGCTTTTCAGTTAATATTTTCCATCCATTCCAGTCATCTTCACTTAATCCATCTTCTATAGATACAATAGGGTATTTTGCACACAAATCAACATAATAGTTTGCTAACTCTTCACTTGAAATAGTTCTGTTTTCTGATTTAAGTACATAGTTACCTTCATCATTAATAAGTTCAGAAGCAGCAACATCAAGAGCAAGTGCAATTTGTTCACCAGCTTTATAGCCAGCTTTATCAATAGCTTTCATAATAACTTCTAAAGGTTCTTCATTTGATTTTAAATTTGGAGCAAAACCACCTTCATCACCAACTGCTGTAGATTCACCCATAGCATCAATTATTTTTTTCAGATTATGATAAACTTCTGCTGTTGCTCTTAAACCATCATTGAAGTTTTCAAAACCAACTGGCATAATCATATATTCTTGAAAATCAACAGAGTTATTAGCGTGTTCTCCACCATTAATAATATTAAACATAGGTACAGGCATAGTCATAGCATTAGTTCCACCTAAATATCTATATAAAGGTATTTTTAAGCTACTAGATGCTGCTCTTACAACTGCCATAGATACACCTAAAACTGCATTAGCACCTAATTTTGAGTAGTTATTTGTACCATCAATATCTTTCATAGTAGCATCTACTTCAGCTTGATTAAAAGGACTTAATCCAACTAACTCTTCTGCAATTATTTCATTTACATTAGAAACAGCTTTTAATACACCTTTTCCCATATATCTTTCGTCATTATCTCTTAATTCTAAGGCTTCTCTTTTACCAGTACTAGCACCACTTGGAACTATTGCTGATTCTTTTGTACCATCACTTAAAATTACAGTTGCTTTAACTGTTGGATTACCACGACTATCCATAACTTCCATTGCATAAACGCTATCTATATAAACCATATATTTTATCCTTTTTCATATTTTTATATATTTATAATATCAAATAATTGCTTAAATTACAGATTGTTGATGTCTATAAAGATATTTTGATAATAATTCTTTTAGATTTATAGTAAGCTCTTTTAAATTTGGATAAGTTATTTTTATATTTTCTAATATCTCTTCACACTCTAAAGCTAATTTATCTGCACTTTTTATAGATTCATCTAGCCCTAATAGGTTTATAAAAGAGTTTTTATTTGCATCATTAGATGTAGTTTTTCCAGCTTCCTCTTCTGTTTGTATCTCATCTATAATATCATCTTGTACTTGAAATAGTAATCCTAAAGTGATACCGAATTTATATAATTGGTTTTGAGTATTTTTATCAAGGTTTGATATAATAGCACCCATCTTCAAACTACCAGCTATAAGTTTTGCTGTTTTATGGATATGTAAGAACTCTAATTGATTTAGTTTTAAAGGTTTATTTTCAAAAAAGCAATCTATAGCTTGTCCAATAATCATACCATCAATACCACCATCAATACTTAACACTTTTATAAGTTCTATTTTTACACTATCATTTAAAGGTGCATTTGCTATTAAATTAAAGCTATGAGTATTTAAAGCATCACCTACTAATATAGCTGTTACTTCATCATATTTTTTATGTAAAGTAGGGTATCCTCTTCTTAAATTAGCATTATCCATAGATGGTAAATCATCGTGAATTAAAGAGTAAGTGTGTAGATATTCAACAGCTAATGCTATAGCTAAAGAGTTTTTAATAAGAAGTGGTTCTATTGTATTAACAACAGTAAGTATTAACATTGGTCGAAATCTTTTTCCACCAGCTTTTAACATATCACCCAAAGCATCTTCAAAAATAGGGTGAAAACTTTTTGATACAGGAAGATTATTATTTAAATAATCTTCAAATATATTTAACATAACTATTTATTAAAAGGGTTCATTCCACCCATCATATTCATAGCCGTAGCTTTTTTATTTTCATCACTTTGTTTGATTACATCATTCATAGCACTTATTAAAAAAGTTTGTAAAGTATCTTTATCGTTCAGTAAAGAATCATCAATCTCTAAATCAATAACTTCAGAATTCCCATTTATAGATAAGTTGATTAAACCACCCCCCACATTTGATGTAAAAACTTGTTTCTCACCATCTTCTTTAACTTTAGCTGCTACTTCTTGAATTTGATTCATCATATCGCCTAAGTTCATATTATTTAAATCCATCACTATCTATCACTTCCTATTAATTCATTTGTAATTTCTATTATTTCATTATTATCATCAACATGAACAACAATTGGTTTATAACCATCTAATTCTGTTTCATTATATGAAGCATAAGCTATAACAATAATTTTATCACCTATCTCTACTTTTCTAGCAGCAGCACCATTTAGACACATATCTTTAGACCCAGCAGGACCCTCTATAACATAAGTAGAAAATCTTTCTCCATTGTTCACATTTACTATCTCTACTTTTTGACCAACTCTTAATTTAGAAGCATCAAGTAGATTTTTATCTATTGTAATAGAACCAACATAATTTAAATTAGCATCTGTTACACTAGCTCTATGTATTTTACTATATAACATATCAAATGTCATCTATATAAACCCTTATATTAACTTAAAGCTTGAGGCTCACCCCAAAATTGCTCAGGGATAATATATTCATCAACTGGTTTCCCACCTATTATATGTTCATCAATAATTCTATCAATTTTCTCTTTTGTTAATTGTACATACATATGATGACCTGGTTCCATAATCATAACAGGACCCATTTGACATCTACCTAAACAGCTTGTTCTTATTGGTTGAACAGGACCCATTATCCCTTTTTGCATAAGAGATTGTGCCATATGATTAAATAAATCTCTAGTTTGCTCACCTACACAAGATGGTTTTGGCATCCCTGGAGGAGAACTTTGTTCACACTTAAATATATAAAATGTTGGTTGTGGCATTGCTGGCATATTCATAAAAATTCCTTTTGTTTCTTTTGTTTTAACTATAATTTTATCTGAGATAACTTAAAATTATCTAAAAATTTAATAATAGCTCCTTTATAACCTCTTTATCATTAAAATGAATTTTCTGGTCATAAATTATTTGATTATCTTCATCACCTTTTCCTAATACCAATATAATACTATTATTATATTCTTTAGAAATTTTCATAGCATTAGAGATAGCTTGTTTTCTATTTAGTTCGATAGATACAATAGATTTATCTTTACACCCTTTTAATATATCATCAGTTATAATATCTGGATCTTCAAATCTAGGATTATCACTTGTAATAATAGTATGTTTACTATATTTATTAGCAATAGCTCCCATTAGAGGTCTTTTTGATTTATCTCTATCTCCACCTGCTCCAAAGACAGTTATAATATCCATACCTGCAAAACTATCAAATACACTTTTCATACCATCAGGAGTATGTGCAAAATCTACTATAATATAAGGTTCTTTTGATATAACTTCCATTCTTCCACTAACTCCACCAAAATATTCTACCATATCACATATCTCTTGAAGTGGTTTTTTTGTAAGTAGATTTACACAAGCTACAGCAGCTGTTAAATTATAAACATTGAAAAAACCTATCATAGAAGATGAAAAGTTAACAATATTAGAAAAATGTTGAAGAGCTAAATGTATACCATTTTTTAAACTATAAGCAGATACTTTATAAGTAGCAGGATTATCAGCCCCATAAGCATAAGTATTTTTCATCTTAAATTTAATATTTTTATCATCTTTATTAATAAGTTTCATAGAATCATCATTAAAAAAACTATTTTTTATATCTATATAATCTTGAAGTGTTTTATGATAGTCTAAATGGTCTTGTGTTATATTTGTATGAACTTTTATAGCAAAGTTTAATCCCTCTATCCTATTTTGAGATATTGAGTGACTACTAACTTCCATAATAAAAAAGTCACATTTTTCTTTAATAGCTTTATTTATATGGTCAAAGTTTACTAATTGTACAGGTGTTGTTAATGAGTAGTCTTCAACTTTTTCATCATTAATAAAAAAACCTCTAGTTCCTTGTAAAGCTACTTTATAACCTAAATCTAAAAGTATAGAGTATATAGCAGCACTAGTAGTTGTTTTACCATTTGTACCTGTAATACCAACTATTTGAATATTTGAGAAATCAAATTTATTAATTAATTCAGAAGATTTAATAAAGTTAATACAACCATTGCTTTTTGCACTATTAATAAATTGTTCATTCTCTTTTGATACAACAAAAGTTGTATCTTTTGATGTTTCTTTAGAGTTATTTGTATATATTATATTATTATGATTTATTTTCAATATTCTTATTTCCTAATTTAGTATAAAGTTTACTCATATCTTTATCAAATGTAAAATAAGGTATAAAACCATCTAAATAACTATATGCTGTTGTATCAAAATCATTTTCTATTAGTTGTTCTATAAAATCTATTAAGTCTTCCTTTTTTGTTATAGCAACTTTAGTACTAAACATTATATCTTGATAAGCTTTTTTAAAAGAACCTCTATTTTTTACTAATAATAAAAAATCACTATATTCAATAGCATCTAATCTTTCAACATCATTACTACTTATCTCATTTAATATTTGACTCATTATATTTACATTTCCATCATAATCATTTATCATATTTTCAATGTTATTAATAGCTTTTTCTTTATTTTCTATTTTTGATACTGTAAAATAATCAAACATAGTTTGTGCTTTTTCTTCATTTTCCAAAGCTATATCACATAATAAACAATATATTTTATACTCTTTATTTGTTAAATCATAGGATAAAAGTTGAGAATATAAAAATATAGCTTTTTTATACTTTTTTTTAGAAAATAAAATATCTGCTTTATCTAATATCTCTTTTTCATTAAGCATTTAGTATCTCTTCCTCCATACCTATTGGTACATTTACTATCTCTAATTCAGGGTGTATTGCCACTCTTAACTCTTTTTCTACGATAAACTTTAATGTACTACCACTAGCAGCACATCCTATACAAGCACCTTGTAGTTGAACATAAACTTTACTATTTTTTATTTGTAATAATTTAATAGCTCCACCATCTTTTGCTAACATAGGAGATATTTTTGTATCTATAATATTTGATACTGGTTGTTGTAA